>JAHJSD010000051.1 GCA_018830585.1 Patescibacteria group bacterium | reverse complement strand
GCGTCTTCTGCACTAGCCATCTCAACGAAAGCGAAGCCTCTAGGTCGGCCTGTTTGTCTGTCAGTAATTACATTGGCGCTAACAACCGCTCCTGCCTGGCTGAACAATTCACCCAGCTGGTCATCAGTAGCGCTATAGCTAAGATTACCTACGTATAATTTGGTCCCCATTTTTTATAAATCACCTCCTTTACTTGTAAGAAAGTTTTTTTGATAAGTCCACCCGATAAGGAGTCGGAATCAGCAAAAAGCAAAAAGTGGAATATTTAAGATCACGGTCAGATTTTAGCAGGAAAAAGAGCAAAGTCAACACCTATTTGTTGAATCAGAAAAAAAACTTTAAAAGTCCCAAAGCTCCCTGTTTCCAAGGGACCCGGTGAGAAATGCCGGAAACACTACTAAAAGTATCTCTGTTCTTCAGGTACCAGTCAAAATTTCTACTCAGCGCCTGTTTATTGGAATACTTCGGTATAAAGCCTAAAACCCTTTCGGCCTTTTCTACCGAAACATATGAATCTTTGCCTGCGGTCTCGTAAACCCATTGATATAAAGGCGAAAGTTTAAAAAACTCTAAAACTTTTAAGACGGCAATCGCCAAAGGTGCCGGAAAGGAAATTATTTTTTTGCCGTACCCGGCTCGGTCTAAAACCGACTGGAAATCTTCTTTAAAGCTGGTAAATTCTTTTGCTCCGATATTAAAAGTATCCTTTATTTTTCTTTTTTCGGAAATAAGGCAAAGATAAATAAAACGGCAAAGATCCTCTACGTCTAAAAGCTG
Source organism: Patescibacteria group bacterium (assembly GCA_018830585.1). Lineage (GTDB taxonomy): Bacteria > Patescibacteriota > Microgenomatia > UBA12405 > JAHJSD01 > JAHJSD01. The sequence goes on along the minus strand of JAHJSD010000051.1, from coordinate 1,915 downwards.
GTAGCGGTTATTTCCTCTACCGATAATCGGGAAATTCCTTGCTTCGTCTGCCCATTGATAAAGCATGGCAAAAACACCCAACCGTTCAGGACCGATAAATGTTTTCGGCCTGACAATAGTAACAGGGAGTCCCTTTTTTCCGTAGCTTAAACAAACCTTCTCCGCTTTTATTTTAGCCTCTCCGTAAGGGCCGACGCCAACCAATTTATCGTCCTCCCTGATCGGGTGGTGATCAGGCACTCCGTAAACGGCGGTGGAAGAGATGAAAACAAACCGGTCGATTTTATGTTTTAAAGCCGCCCGGAGCATCGCCTTGGTGCCGCCAACGTCAGTGCTGAAAACATCTTCTTTAGAATAAAGAGGCAGGGCGGCGGCGCAGTGAACTACAAAGTCGACACCCTTAACCGACTGACCAACTGTTCTCTGATCCCGGACATCTCCGAGAATAACCTCGATTTTATTCTTTTCGGGATAATCAAACGGGGCAATATCCAAAGACCGGATTTTAAATCCTTTCCTCAAAAGAAAGCGGATTAGGTTAATTCCCAAAAAACCGGATCCTCCGGTAACTAAAACTTTTTTTGGTCTCATAAAGCCTTTCCTGTTTAACCGCCGAGAGCTATTTTGGTGATTTCTTTAAAACGTTTAATTAAAGTTTCCTCTAAAAAATAATCTCTTTCCCCGGCCCCCAAAAGAAGCAGGTCCTGCCAGATAGATCGCCCGGATAGGAAACCCAAAGCGCCCCCGGCGACGGCCAACCCTAATTGTTGTTTAAAAATAGAAAATTCCTCTCCGGCAGTCAACAAAATCCAGGGGGTTCCTTTTAAAAGAGTAGTAATTTCCCTGCTACCCTTCTTACTGCCGCAATAAGGCAGTTTAAAAACATCCGGCCTGACTCCAAACTTTAAAAGTTTTTCCAAGGAAGAATAAATCAGATCAAACTCTTTCGAATTATTCCCTTGGTTGTCATAAGTGACGATCTCCAAAAATAAAGGCAGCTCTACTTCCCGGCTCTGTTCTAAAACGCTTTTAGCCAGCTTGACTTGCCGTTCGATCATCTTTGACCGGGGATTAAAATAGAGCAAAAGCTTAACCCCGGCTGCCCCGCTCTTTTTAATCCCGGCCGGACCACGGTCTATAATATTAAATCTCTTCTTGCGGCTTCCCCGAAAGCCGCTTTTTTCCGCCGGCAGCAAAAACGGTTTTTTAACAGCCAAATCAGTGTAAGCAGGCAAACCGTAACCGGCATCAATTAAAAGGCCGCTGAAATAGCTTGATAAAGCGTCAATTATCTTTTTTTTAAACAAAATCAGCTCTTTTTTTTCCTTTCCGGAAGGGTTTTCGAAACCTGAAAGTCTCTCGAAACTTTCTCTATGATCCAAAGCCAACATCAAAAACTTTCCTTTTTTGGTGAAGGGAAGGAGTTTTTCAGGGAAAATCATATTTTTCATTTTACCAGATCAGAGGAACAATTAAACCATCTATTTATTTAAACATTAATCATTTATCATTAAGCATTTGGGGAGCAGAAACTCTTCTGACAACCTGCCTGCCCTCCACAGTACTACTACGAGTACATGGCGGGCGTCTGGTACAGGGCAGGCAGGTTTAGCAATTTAGCAATAGAGCAATTTAGTTACCATTTGTCATTAAACATTTATCTGCTTGAATATTGACACATTTTTACACCCCGGCGCTACGTCGGAATTATATTCTTCTCTCCCTGAGGGAGATCAGAATGACGGGAAAAAAGACATTTATGATTTAAGAATTAAGAGTTGCTATCCACGGATTACCTGTCCCGACTTCGCCACTTTGATTTTTGGAAAAAGATTTACGCAAAGATAGGCATGTTTTTTCATAATTTTAGCGATTTGGGTCACTTGCGAATTTTGAGTTATAGATGAACCAGATC
>JAHJSD010000005.1 GCA_018830585.1 Patescibacteria group bacterium | reverse complement strand
TTCGAACCCGCGACCTTCTGCTTGGGAAGCAGACGCTCTACCAACTGAGCTACCACCGCGCCGCCAAAAAACGGAGCGCAAGCACACCCACCGCAATTTCCGAAAACCATCAACAGAGGCACTTTGTAAAAAAAGTCCTCTTATCTAGGAATTCTAAGCCCCTGGCCCGGGAAAATCAAATTAGGATTGACCACTTCATCTTTATTTGCCTCCCATATTCTCACCCACTCGGACCCCTTACCATAAGCATTTTTAGCAATCAAGCTCAGATAGTCTCCTTTTTGGACTTGATACTTATCACTTGTAATCGTCAGAGCCTCCCCCTCGGTAACAGGCTCAGCAGCAATAGTTAATTTCCTCGGCTCAACCCCGGGAATGACCAGCTTTTGGCCAACCGATAAGATGTCAGGGTTCTGGATATTGTTTTCTTCGACAATATCGACCCAGTTATACCCTGATTTAAAATACTTTTCGGCTATTTGCCAAAGGTTCTCGCCTTTAGAAACGGTATGGTTTATCTTTCCGTTTTCAAAACTAACATTTTCATCTCCGCTCAATGACTCATTTTCCAATACTCCCTCACTTAAAGCCGTTTCAGATCCCTGGTCCGCCAAGCCGCTTTTGTTCTGAAAATAACGATAAGCCAGTCCGCCAACGATCAAGACTACCAAAATACCCATAACCATACTTATAACTTGCTCGGATCCTTCTATGTTTTCCGAAACTCTTGTTCTTGGACTCGCCATTTTTGACTATTCACCCCCCTCTTTAATTAAATTGAAAAAGATAATCTCTGGACAGGCTTTAAAATTAGGCAGGAGACTTTTGGGCAGAAAAATTTAGTGTGGCCGGCTTGCCTCACTTAAGTTAATTTTTGCGGGCCTGACCGGGTTCGAACCGGCGATCCTCCGCGTGACAGGCGGATATGTTGACCACTACACCACAGGCCCTAAAAAACAACGTTTTCCGTAAAAGATGGTAGCAAATTTATGTTAATATTTCAATAGAAGGTGAAAAAAACCAAGACCTTTACCAATGCCGATGTCGCCAAACTGCTAAGAAATGTTTCGGCAGCTTATCAGGTCAAAGACGAACAGGCTAACCGGTTTAAGACAATTGCCTACGATAGGGCGGCGACAGCAGTTGAAAACGCCACCTCTGAAATCAAGGATCTTTGGGAAGAAAAAAAACTAAACACTATCTCCGGGGTTGGAGGCAGTATCGCCGGTCACATAGATGAGCTTTTCAAAACCGGGAAGGTGAAACACTTCCAAGAAGTCCTTTCCGGCTTACCCAAGGCAATGTTTGAGTTTTTGAAATTAAAAGGAATTGGCCCGAAGACGGCTCTAAAACTTTGCCTAAGTTTAAGGATTAAAAACTCTAAAGGGGCCTTAGAAAGATTAAAAATAAAGGCAAGGACGGGGCAAATAGGAAAACTGGCCGGATTTGGAAAGGACTCCGAAAAATCTATTCTAAACTCGCTTAACGAATACCTTTTTTCCGGAGAAAAAGAAAAAAGGATGCTCCTATCCTATGCCGAGGAATTATCTTCTGAAATTTTAAACTATCTTCGAACCATAAAGGAGGTTAAAAGAGCAGACCCGCTGGGAAGCCTAAGAAGAAAGTGCGCCACTATCGGAGATATCGATATCGCCGTCTCAACAACCAAACCCGATCGGGTAATCAATCAATTTATCAAGTTTCCCGGCATTAATAGGGTTTTAAAGAAAGGCAAAAGAGGAATCTCTGCCTTACTCGACTCCGGAAAACAAATTGACTTAATTGCTCATCCGCCCAAAGCTTACGGTTCACTACTGCAACATTTTACCGGCTCAAAACACCATAACATCCACCTTCGGGAACTGGCTAATAAAAAGGGCCTAAGTTTATCGGAATATGGAATTACAAAGCTCAATCCGGAAAGAACCGGAAATAAAACAAGGAAACAGGATCCCAAGAAAAGAATTGCATTCGAAACCGAAGAAAATTTTTATCATTTTTTAGGCATGGACTGGATCCCTCCGGAGTTAAGAGAAGACCAGGGAGAAATAGAAGCCTCATTAAAACACGATTTACCCAAACTAATTCAGCTTAAAAACTTAAAAGGGGATCTTCATCTTCACTCCGACTTTGAAACAGAAACCAGCCACGACTTAGGCCAGGATACCATGGATGACTTTGTGAAAAATGCTGTGAAAGTAGGATATCGATACCTTGCTTTTGCCGAACACAACCCGAGCAGGAGCAGACATAAAGATAGCGACATTATTTCAATACTAAAGGGTAAAAAGAGTTTGGTTGACAAAAAAAAGTTCTCTTGGAATAAAAGTTTTAACATCTGGGTTTTAAATGCTTTAGAAGTGGATATCAGACCAGACGGGGAGCTGGCGATTCCGATGAAGGCCTTTGATTATCTTGATTTTGTTATTGTTTCAATACATAGCTCTTTTAATCTTTCCCGAGAAGAGATGACCCAACGAATCTTAAGAGGCCTAAGTCACCCAAAAGCAAAAATACTCGCTCACCCAACCGGCCGCCTGCTCGGTTTAAGAGAGGGCTACGAAGCGGATTGGAAAACAATCTTCGATTTCTGTGTTAAAAAGGAAAAGGCTGTCGAAATTAACGCCTATCCCCGGAGGCTCGACTTGCCGGATGTTTTAGTCAGGGAAGCGGCCGGTTTAGGAGTTAAAATTGTCATCAACAGCGACTCCCACTCATTAACCGACATGGATTTCATTAAGCACGGCGTTTCTGTCGCCAGAAAAGGCTGGCTGGAAGCAAAAAATGTTATTAATACCTGGACTTTTACTAAACTCAGCCGCTTTTTACAACTTGATCTAAGAAATTTTAGCGAGTAAAATTAAACTGGATTAATAATTTTAATATTTTAAAACAAGGAGAAAAAATGCCTTTTCTATTTTTACCGGCAGTTTTAGCGGTAGTAATTTTTTACGCGGTTGGAGTTTATAACAACTTCCAAACCATAAAAACAAGAATTAGGGCCTCGATTCAGGAAATAGGCAACCAACTAAAGAGACAATCGAACCTAATTCCCAACTTGGTCGAGTCCGCCAAGGGCTATATGAAGCATGAGAAGGGAATTTTTGAACTGCTTACCGCAGCCAGAAAAAGCATTGATGAGGCGGTAAGGTCGGGCGTTACCGAAAAAATGGTTGAAGCCCAGCAGTTGCTGCAAAAAGCCCTGAGTTCGTTTCGGGTAATCGTTGAAAGCAATCCTGAGATCAAAGCCTCGGAAATGATCGCTAAGTTAATGGACGAGCTTAGGGATACTGCCGACAAGGTAATGTATGCCAGAAGAACCCTAATCGACTTGAGCGCCGACTATAACCGATTACTGGTCACCATCCCCAGTAATTTAGTGGCAAAGTTGTTCGGATTTAAGCCGGAAGAGGGTCTCAAAGTGGCTGAAGAAGGAGAACACCTGGAAGTCAGTGCCGAAGACACCAAAGCCCCTAAAGTATCTCTTTGAAAATTAAAGGCTTATGCTTAATATCTACGAACAAGTCGATTTAAATAAACGGCGGTCGGTCCTGATCGTTTTTCTTTTTGCTGTTTTTTTTACCGGGTTTATCTGGGCTCTGGGTCAACTGTTTGATACCAGCGCCAACATCTTCATTCCGGCAGTAATTTTTTCTTTAGCTTCTTCGTTGGGCGGCTATTTCTGGGGGGATAAAATTGTCTTAAACCTTTCCGGGGCAAAACCGGCCGAAAGAGGGGATTACTTTAATTTCTACACTGCTGCCGAAAACTTAGCTATTGCCACCCAAATACCAATGCCGAAGCTTTATATTATCGAATCCCCGGCGATGAACGCTTTCGCCACCGGCAGAGACCCGAAACACGCTGTCATTTGCGCTACCACCGGACTTCTGGAAAATTTAAACAAAAGCGAAATCGAAGCGGTGATCGGCCACGAAATTTCCCATATCACCAACTATGATATCCGCTTGATGACTGTAGTTGCCGTCCTAGTCGGAGTGATCAGCATAGCCGCCAATTGGGCCCTGAGAATAAACCGGGTTTCCGGCAGCAGAAACAGCCAAGGAGAAAAAAGGTCTGTTAATCCGGTTTCTTTAGTAATCTCCCTTTTAGCAATAATCCTGGCCCCCATCGGGGCCAAACTGATTCAATTAGCCTTATCCAGAAGACGTGAATATTTGGCGGACGCTTCTTCGGTCAAATTGACCAAGCAACCGGCAGAATTGATTTCCGCTTTAAAAAAATTAACTTCCAGCCAAGCAATATTGGCAACCGCCAGCCCTGCCACCGCCCATCTTTTTATTGTCAACCCGCTCTCCGGAGTTAAAAAAGGGGTTGCCAAATTCGCCACTCTTTTTTCAACTCACCCGCCAATCGAAGAAAGAATTGCTATTTTAGAAAAGATGCTTTAAAAGTTGAAGTTCCAAAGATTAATCCCGAAGAGATCCCTCCCCGTCATTCTGAGCGTAGCCCTGTACCGAACCTGCCATGTACCCTACGTGGTACTGTGGTGGTACAGGGCGTAGCGAAGAATCCCCATGAGACCAGCAACCTGCTCTAATCCAAAGGGCCGCGCCCGCCAGACGCTGAAGCCGTCAGGCGATGCGGGCGGGGATCCTTCTCTCCCGAAGGGAGATCAGGATGACAGGGTAGCGAAATTCCTCGGGATGACGGCCAGATCAACCTCGTCATTCTGAGCGTAGCGAAGAACCTGCCTGCCGGCAGGCAGGTCCCCATGAAACCAGCAAGTTGCTGTA
>JAHJSD010000050.1 GCA_018830585.1 Patescibacteria group bacterium | reverse complement strand
GGTCAATTAAAGGTTTTTAAACCTTAAACCTACTTATTTTTCTCCAATAATCCGCCTTCATCTCTTTCCAACTCCCCTTTTTGCTGAAGTCGCCAGAGGAGACGGTAGACACCGCCTTTTTTCTTGACCAGTTCTTGATGGGAGCCCATTTCGACAATTTTGCCTTTTTCCATGGTGACCACTCTTTTTGCTTTTCGGATGGTGGAAAAACGGTGGGCGATAATAATCACGATTCTATCTTTGGCTGTTTTCCAGAGCGCGTCTTGAACCAGCTCTTCTGATTCAGAATCAAGATTGCTAGTGGCCTCATCAAAGACAATGATTTTCGGATTGGTCAACAAGGCTCGGGCGATAGCCAAACGTTGTTTCTGGCCTCCGGAGAGCTTGATCCCCCTTTCCCCTACTTCGGTTTGGTATCCTTTGTCCAGTTCTTTGATAAAGTCGTGCAGATTGGCCATTTTGGCGGCGTTTATAATATCTGTTTCAGTACTTTTTTGGTTGCCGTAGCCAATATTAAAACCAACTGTGTTGTTAAAAAGGATTGGCTCTTGGGGAACAACGCCGATTAAGGACCTAAGGTAGCTTTTTTCAAGTTTGCGAATGTCTTTGCCGCCGATTAGCACTTTTCCTTTACTCGGATCATAAAACCTTAGAATCAGTTTTACCATGGTAGTTTTTCCTGCTCCTGATCGGCCGACGAAAGCGACCGAATCTCCCGGATTTATTACCAGGTTGATGTTTTTTAAGGCCCTCTTTTTATCTCTGGGGTAGAAAAAGTCAACATCCCGGAACTCAATTTTACCGCTAAAGTTTTCAAAGACTTCCGGTCTTTCCGGATCTTTGACAGCGGTTTGTTGGTTTAAAATATCAAAATATTTTTCCAGGTCAATAAAACTGCGGGCGATTCTCCTGATCTGATAAAGCAGGCCGAAAAAACGGTGATAAAAACCGGTGATAAATCCGCTGACCATGACAAAATCGCCAATACCTATTTCTCCGTCAACTAGTTTTTTTACCACTACCCAAAGGACAAACAACATTCCTACACCGGAAAAAGTACCGACAATGATGTCCATTAAACGGAAGCTGTTAATATAGCTTTGAAGTTTTTCAGCCCAGCCAACGAGTTTAATTTTTAATCTTTTTTGCTCTTCTTCTTCTTGACCGAAAAATTTTACTGTTTCATAATTAATCAGGTTGTCAGTGATAATCCCGGAAAGCTTATCCTCTACTGCATTAAGCTCTTTTCGGCGGCGGAGATTTATCTGGATCAAAAACCAGCTAGCCACAGAATTGATTGCAAAAAGCAAAATCATGGCCCAAAGTATTTCCGCGGAAACTCTAGAGAAAAAAAACAGCACTACTGCCAGGCTGATCAAAGTACGGAAAATGTCGTTATGCAGTGCTTCAAACAAATCCCAGAAAGCGCCGTCACCTCTTTTAAAGGCGCTGATCAGTGATCCGGTGTTTTTATTGACGTGAAAGGCAAAATCCAGATCCTGGACTTTTTTAAAAATTGTCAGTCTGGCATCTCTTGAGGCAGGCAGAACTACTTTGTCGCCGATGTAAAATGCCAAAGAGTTAAGAAGGTTGGCGATTATTCTGGCGCCAACATAAAGAAAAAGAATCCGGATCAGTAGCGGATAATCTTTGTCGGGAAGGTTGTCTATCAGGATTTTGTAAAAGTAAGGATTAAGATTTTCTAGGACAGTAGAGACTATTGTTATCAAAATAAAGACAGCAAAAATGCCCCTGTATTTAAACAAAAACCGATAAAATCTTTTGAATATTTTGAGCATGGAGCCCCGCGGACAAACCACGGCACCGATCTAAACACCCTCTTGGGGCGAACATACCGGGACCAAGAAAACCAATTTATCCGTGAGTAAACCTATGGCCTGCCTGCCGGCAGGCAGGTTTTCTTGGTTCGTGTATAAAAAACTCTCCCCTTGAAAAGCCCAAAAAATACCGCTTCAAAAAGGAAGAGAGAATAATTCTAAAGGAAAGCTTGATCGAAAGCAATAGTTTTTACTTCTGACTAAAGTAAACAGGGATACGGGAATAGTAGTGTATAATAACTTCGTGAAAAGATTGGCAGGGATAAGGGCTCAGGAAATTTTGGCGGAACGAGATTTGGGTCCGTGCGTTGGCTGTAAGAGATTTCATTATAGGTTGGTAACTACACCCGGCGAAAGTGTCAGGGAGGTAAGGCACACTTGCTCACATGGCCCCTTCGGGACTAGAAGGAAACCTCTTACCCCTCTGGGCCCAGGAGACGTTTGCCTCAGAAGGGGAAGAGAGTTGCCGATTGGTTTGCGTCCCGGAAGTGGCAGAAGTCGCAGAATAAGGCAAGTTAACCGATCACGAATTTTCCGCTTTTAACCTCAACCCTTACCTTTTTTCCCTCTTTTATCTTTCCTTCAATAATTTTCATTGCTAAAGGGTCCAGAATTTTATTTTGAATCACCCTTTTTAAGGGTCTGGCTCCGAAAACAGGATCGTAACCTTCTTTGGCCAGAATGGTTTTGGCTTCCTCATCAATTTCGATTTCTACCTGTTGTTCGGCAAGACGTTGCTGAACCGCTTTTATTTGCAGATCAACAATCTCCCTGATTTGTTTTTCGGTTAGGGTCTCAAAAAGAATAATTTGGTCTAATCGGTTGATAAATTCGGGCAGGAAAGATCGGTTTATTGTTTCCCAGACTTTTGTTTTCATTTCCTCTTTATCCCGATCAACATATTCACGGATGATTTCACTGCCTAAATTTGAGGTCATAATGATCACCGTATTGCTAAAATCTACCGTTCTGCCTTTGCCGTCGGTCAGCCGGCCGTCATCAAGAACCTGGAGCAAAACATTAAAAATTTGCTGGTGGGCTTTTTCTATTTCGTCAAGCAGGATTACCGTGTAAGGGCGGCGGCGAACCGCCTCGGTCAGTTGTCCGCCTTCCTCGAAACCAACATATCCGGGCGGGGAGCCTATTAACCTGGCAACCGAGTGTTGCTCCACATACTCGCTCATGTCAATTCTGATCATCGCTTCCCGATCGTCAAACATAACTTCGGCCAAGGCTTTGGCTAATTCGGTTTTGCCCACCCCGGTAGGTCCGACAAAAAGGAATGAACCGATTGGTTTTCCTTCATCCTTTATTCCGGCCCGAGCCCGCCTGATCGCATTTGAAACTTCAACTACGGCGTCATTCTGGTTGACAATTCTTTTGTGGAGTTCTTTTTCGAGATTGATTAACTTTTCCGACTCGGAGGAAATCAGTTTTGAAATCGGGATATTAGTCCAGCGGGAAACCACTTGGGCAATTTCTTTTTCGGTGACCTCTTCTTTAATTAGTTTTTTATCCTCGGGCAATTGCTGCCATTTTTTTTGCCATTTTGACAATTCTTTTTTGGTTTCCGGAATTTTGCCGTATTGGATTTCTGCCGCTTTATTGAGGTCAACCTCCCTTTCCGCTTTCTTGAAATCTTCCTGAAGCTGGTCCAATTTTTCCTTTGCTTCCCGGATTTTGCCAACGATTTCTTTCTGGCCCTGCCAGGACGATTTTAAATCTCTAAGTCTTTCCTTTTTTTCGGCTATTTCTTTTTCTAAGACGGCCCTTTTTTTATCGACGGAAGGCCCTTTTTCTTTTTTTAAAGCTTGCAGTTCTATTTCTTGCTGAATAACCCGTCTTTTAAGTTCATCTAATTCTGCGGGCATTGACTCGACTTCTATTTTTAATCCCGAAGCGGCCTCGTCGATTAAATCAATCGCTTTGTCCGGCAAAAAACGGTCCCGAATGTACCGGACTGATAGTTTGGCGGCGGCGATAATGGCATCATCATCAATCCTGATACCGTGATGAATTTCATATTTCTCCTTTAACCCTCTTAGGATAGCGATAGTATCTTCCACTGTCGGTTCGCCAACATAAACCGGTTGGAACCGTCTTTCCAAAGCAGCGTCTTTTTCAATATATTTTCGGTATTCAACAATTGTGGTGGCACCAATAGCATGGAGTGTTCCCCGGGCCAGAGCCGGTTTGAGCATGTTGGCGGCATCAACCGCCCCTTCGGCCGAACCGGCGCCGACTAAAGTATGAAGTTCATCGATAAACAGGATATATTTGCCTGCTCCGGTTTCAACCTCTTTCAAAACCGCCTTCAGCCTTTCTTCAAACTCGCCTCTAAACTTGCTTCCGGCTAAGATGGAGGCGATGTCCAAAGAAAGAACCTCTTTTTCTTTTAGACTTTCCGGAACATCTTTGGCAACAATCCTTTGGGCCAGACCCTCAACAATAGCGGTCTTGCCTACTCCCGGGTCGCCAACTAAAACCGGGTTATTTTTAGTTCTGCGCGAGAGGATTTGCATTACCCGCCTGATTTCCAAATCCCGGCCGATAACCGGATCTAATTTTCCCTCTTGAGCCATCCGGGTGACATTAATGGTATATTTTTCTAAAACATTGTATTTTCCTTCCGGACTGGCGTCATCGGCTTTCTGGTTGCCTCTTAGCTCCAGAAGCGCCTTTTTGAACTTATTCTTATCAATATTGGCTGTTTTGGCGATCTCTTTGCTGGTTTGATCTGATTCCAGCAGTGACAAAAAAAGATGTTCTCTGGAGATAAAATTATCATTAAGTTCGTCAGATTCCTTCTTGGCCTGGTCTAAAACACGCGCCAGGCTTTGGGAAATATAAACTTGGTCTGTCTCGCCGCCTACTTTTGGCAAAGCCGAGATCTTTCTTTCAATTTCATTAACTAAGCCTTCTAAACTAATGCCCATTTTTTTCAAAGTTTCGGCAACGACGCCTTCAAGATCCACTACTAACGCCAGAAAAAGGTGGACAGGTTCTACTTGGTTGTTTTTTTCCTCCTGGGCCAGTTGGTGTGCCTTAGCTAAGGCTTCTTGCGAGTTATGAGTTAGCAAATTAGGATCAAAAACCATCTTTAGTTTAAAATACAATAAGCAGTCTAATATTTCAAGTGCTAAAAAAGGTAGCAGTTGCACGACTGGTCTGCCATTACCCCAGCACTAGCCCTGTCGCTATGGGGTTAGAATGGCGAAATGACTGGATTGTCGACCCGCTACAGCAACTTGCTGGTTTCATGGGGACCTGCCTGCCGGCAGGCAGGTTCTTCGCTACGCTCAGAATGACGAGGTTGATCTGGCCGTCATCCCGAGGAATTTCGTCACTCTGTCATCCTGAGGAGGTTTTTACGACGAAGGATCCCCTATTAAAGAACAGGTTGCTTAGAGATTAGGGGCCCCGCGCCACGTAGGGTACAGGGTAAAATTCTTTCTCATTCGACAAAGCCTCAGGGTCAGAATTTAGTTAAGTTAGATAAGAAAACATAAAAAAACACCTCCGAGGTGTTGCGAAACAAAGTGAAGTGACCCCTCGGATGGTGAAGGAGTTATAGCAAGAATCCCTCTTCGTCACACCGTCCGAGGAGTCAGATGTTACGCTTCGCTCCACTCTGCCACCTCGGAGGAGTAACTCCGCTTATTTTTCCACTCGTCTCTTGGGTCACTTAAATGGCGACTTATAACAAGATAGTTTTAAGTTTCCTGGTGTCAACCGATTACAGCAACTTGCTGGTTTCATGGGGACCTGCCTGCCGGCAGGCAGGTTCTT
>JAHJSD010000004.1 GCA_018830585.1 Patescibacteria group bacterium | reverse complement strand
CCCAACTACATGTATTTGTCCGGAAACAGATCCAAGCTGGAGTTAACGGCAAATCCGGACGGGTGTCAAGAGGGGAGTTTGGTCAATGAGGAAACAGTCAAAGCCGGTCTGGCAAAGCAAGTCGTTTATCAAAAAAGGGGACCTTTGAAATACCAACAGCGAATCGGTCTGTTAAATTAATTCTTGTCCAATGGTTAAAAAAATTAATATCGTCGACTACAACCCGGATTGGCAAAATCAATTTCTGGAGGAAAAAGAAAAATTATTGTCAATTTTCGGTAACCTTGTCTTATCAATCCACCACATTGGCAGTACTGCTATAAAAACGACTAAGGCCAAACCGGAAATTGATATTTTGGTCGTGGTTAAAGACGACTCCGGTTTGTCTGAATATGATCAGGAAATGATCCATTTAGGCTACCGGGTCCGGGGGGAATGTTTGGACGCGGGAGGAACTCCGGGCCGGTTTTACTATAGTAAAGATATTGACAATATTAGAACCCATAAAGTTCATATCTGCAAACTTGGTCACAAGGACGTCATGGAAAAATTGTTATTCGTTAAATATTTAAACGACCACCCGGACCAGGGCCGGCTTTATGCCCAATTAAAATCAAACTTGTCCAAAGAATACGACTACCGCAGTATTGCCGATTATCTAAAAGAGAAGGGGATTTTTATAAAAGAAATTATCAAAAAAGCGAAACAGGAATATTTCCGGTTGAACTATCGGGACTTTCTTTCTTAATCCGCTTTCCGGCAGGCAGGTCCTCTCATGAGAGGCAAGGTGCCAATGATTAGGGGATTCTTCCCCGCCAGCAACTGCGTAGCTTTGGGCGGGTCAAAATGACGGGGTTGCTCAGGTCGTCATCCTGAGGAATTCTTATGACGAAGGATCCCTGTCTGCTCGCCTCGCGGCGAAGCGGGCCGGACGGGCAGATTGTAAATTGAAAATTATTCCGAGAAAGCGAAAACAGTGGGCTTTCCCGGAGGGATCCCTTTGGGATTAATCCCTGGAAGTTTGTCTTGCCACTTGACAAACAGTCCCGGGCCTTAGTATTATCTTAACACCTACACCTCAGGTACGGGTATTAAAATTTAATTTTTCATCAATGGAAGATAATCGCCAAAAAGCTCTAATCAATTTTAAAAAAGCTCAAAGTCATGTGGCCAGGGTCATTAAAATGATTGAAGATGGTGAATATTGTGTTAACATTATGCAACAAAATCTAGCGGTCATCGGTTTGCTCAAATCTGCCCACCAGATGCTCATGGAAGCTCATCTTAGTACTTGTTTTAAAAAAGCGATGGAGTCTGGCAGCCAAAAAAGAAAGCAGCAGATGGTTGAAGAGATTTTGAAAGTTACTAATTTATTCAACAGATGATTTTTATGAACAAAGAACAAGAAACACTATCTTTTGATATTAAGTCTCTGTCGGTGCCGGTTTCAATTTTATTAGTTGGGGTGATGGTTTCATTGGCCTTATTTTTCGGGCTAAAAGGAAAAGATTCTTCTGGCCAAGTAGCGGGTGAGGTGGCAGGAAATCTTCCCTCGGCGCCTCAGCAGGCTGAGCCTGAAACAGCTAAAGTCTCGATAGACGACGATGCCATCATGGGAGACAAAAGCAAAGCTACCGTCGCTATCGTTGGGTTCAGCGATTACGAGTGTCCTTTTTGCAATCAATTCCGTACCCAGGCCCTGGGCCAGATTAAAAAAGACTATATTGATACCGGCAAAGCGATTTTTGTTTTCAGAGATCTGCCTTTGCCTTTTCACAATCCGGCCGCGGAAAGAGAAGCAATGGCGGTTGAATGTGCCAGAGAGCAAGGTGGAGATCAGGCCTATTATCAATACCACGATCTGGTTTTTGAGACCACGCCGGGCAATGGCGGCGGAATAGATATTGCCGGGCTGGGAAAACTGGCAGCAGATATCGGTTTAGACAGTTCTAAACTGAAGAGTTGTCTTATCGGGGAGAAGTATAAAGATGAGGTAGCCAAAGACTTATCTGACGCCGCCAATGCCGGCATCAATGGTACCCCGGCATTTGTTATTGGCAAGTTAGGCAAGGACGGCAGTGTTGAGGGACCGATTGTTGTTGGCGCTCAGCCATATGAATCTTTCAAAGTAATAATAGATCAGCAATTGGAATAACTGATGTTTAAAAAGGTGTTTTTGCTTTTGTTATTGGCGTTTATTGCCGGGGGGCTGATTTTCTCGCAAATCAGCTCCAAAGATGATTTTGAATCTTTAGATAGCCAGGCAATGTATCAAAAAATTATTTCCGAGAGAGACCTGGCTATCCAGAAGGCAGTTGAGTCAGGAGATTATCGGTGCTGTATTTATCCGCCGTGCACTATGTGTTATATGGAAGCCAATCAGTGGAACAATTTCAAAGCCGGCACTTGCGCTTGTGATCAGTTGATTGCTCAAAGAAAAGAGCCTTGTCCTCAGTGTAAAAAGGGCTTGTGCAGCAAGGACGAAAATGGCGCTTGTTTGGTTAAAGAAAAGGAGGATCAATGACTAATTCTCAAGTAACTTTAACTCATAAACAACTCTCTATTTTTATATGGATATTGATAACGGCAATTGTGGTCCTGGTGGTCTTTTTTGTTGTTTCATCTGGTAGAGATCAGTTGCCTGGTCCAGCGGTGAAAGGCACCTCCGTTCCGCAGGCGGAAAACAAAAATAATGACGGTTTCTTAGGAGAAAAAGGGATAACTGTTGTCGCGGCTGACGGTAAAGTTTATATCGATGAGTCTGAGGTAGATAGCGGCAATATGCATTCGTTTAATTATTACTCGGAAAAAGAAGGCAAGAATATTTATTTTTTTATATAGCGCCCGCAAAACAAATTTACCACATTTTTAAGCCTGAAACACTGAAAGTTTGATTTGCGATTGCTATAGTTAAAGCTTCAGATGGGACTTATCGGGTGGCGGCTAACGCTTGTGAAGTTTGTTTTGCTTCGCGTAAAGGGTTTAAGCAGGTGGAAGACTTGATCAGGTGTGAAAATTGCCAAGTTACTTATGGCAAAGACAGGATTGCCTTGGAAAAGGGCGGCTGCAATCCTGGGCCGATAGACAAAAACGCCTCGGTAGAAGACGGCAAACTGGTAATAAATGTTTCAGACATAGAGAGCGTAGCATACCTGTTTTAGAGTTATCATGACCAGCGATAAACAATCTAAACTTAAAGAATACACTTTCTATGTCAAGGGGACCCATTGTCCTTCTTGCGAAATTTTGATTGAAAAAAGATTGTTGGAGGAAAAAGGAGTGGAGGCGGTAGAAGTTTCAGCGGACAAAGGCGAAGTCAGAGTTGTTTATTCGGGTGTTAAACCAAAAGTAAAATCATTAAATAAGATATTTCAAAAAAATAATTATGTTTTTTCTAAAAAACAGCCTCAGACTAAGAAAGGCACCCCATTTTTTCAACTAGACAAAAATGGCCAATTAGCGATCAATAAAGCAAAATTAAAAAACCTCTTTTCCATTACCACCATTTCTTTGGTGCTGATAACCGGTTTTATCGCTTTAAATCGGTCGGGTTTGGTAGCTCTGATTAGTGTCAATTCCCGGTCTGCCCTGCCGGCGTTTTTGGTTTTTGGACTGATGGCCGGCTTTTCCACCTGCTCCGCTTTAGTTGGCGGTATTATTCTCTCCATGTCTAAACAGTGGTCAGAACTTTACCGGGCTGACAGCTCCACTTTTGTGGAAAAGTTTCAACCCCACCTTTTGTTTAACGCCGGCCGGGTGTTCTTTTATGCTCTAATGGGAGGAGTCTTGGGTAGTTTGGGAAGCGTTTTGCAAATGTCAACTGTTTTTACCGGGGTATTGACCGGGATGGTTTCAATAATAATGGTTTTTTTAGCCTTGCAAATGTTAGGGTTG
>JAHJSD010000049.1 GCA_018830585.1 Patescibacteria group bacterium | reverse complement strand
ATACTGAGGAAAATAATACCCCCTAAGGTTATCTATAAGATATATGAAGTGGCCAAAATCGTGAAGCCTCATGCTCTATGTCATAACATCCGATATTGGAGTGGGATAGCGCCGGATAGTTTGCCCATTCCGCCTTTGAAATTGATTGTCTTAGTTGCTGGAACCCCTAGAATCTCCTGGTTTCTTGAAAGCGGGAAGTTAGCGGCCTGGAGCATACTTGATACTCTGAGAAAAAATGGGCTGAATATCGATAATTTTCAAACGATTCTGGACTTTGGCTGTGGTTGTGGGCGTGTTATCCGGCGTTGGAATTCTTTAGAGAGAGCAAATATATATGGTGCGGATTATAATCCCGAATTAACTGATTGGTGCAGGCGGAAGCTTACTTTTGCTCAATTTGAGACAAATCAGTTATTTCCACCACTGAGCTATAGTGATGAAAAATTTGACTTTATCTATGCACTTTCTGTTTTCACTCATATGCGTGAAGCGTTGCAACTTTTGTGGATTAATGAACTTTCAAGAGTAATTAGACCTGGTGGATACCTCTTGATAACTACTCATGGTGAACCCTACTTTGAGAAACTGACTCGGGAAGAACAAAAAGAACTTAAGACTGGTCGATTGATTGTTAGGTGCGAAGAAGCATCTGGAACCAACTTGTGCAGCGTTTATCACCCAGTAAAATATGTTCAAGAAAAACTGGCAAAAGGATTTGAGGTTGTCGACTTTATCCCAGAGGGGGCAAAAGGGAATCCTTCTCAGGATATTTTTCTTTTGAGAAAACCGACAGATGTTTTTAACAAGACGTAGTGTTCATACAGTTTGCCCAATAGTTTCTCTTTAACTTCTTCTATTAAATAACCGGGGATTTTCAAGGGGTTGTTAAGGGCGTAAATTATTAGCTTTCTTTTTTGTTCTTGGGCAAATTTTAAAAATAGGCGATATAGTTCCTCTCTGGTCAGTTTTTCTGATAGAATGATTGCCTTTTGGTGGTTTTTAGCGAAATCAACGTCCAGAGTGTTCCAGTTCATTTTTTCATTGACTAAGCCATTTTTTTTAGCATATTCCCAAATCGGTGTCCCCGGAAGTGGGGTTAAGACGTAAACATCAAAACCGCGCAATTGATGTTTTTTAATAAATTTCAGAGTTTGTAAAATTTCCGTCTTAGTTTCCTGCGGAGAACCAATAATAAAGCTGGCTCCGACCTGTATTTTGTATTTTTTGAGATTTTTAATAGCGCCAAGATGGTTATTTAGATTGATATTTCTTCCTTTAAGATATTCTAAGGTTCGAGGGGAGGCTGATTCTAAACCCATGGAGACTCTTTCGAAACCCATCTTTTTTAGTAATTTAGCCAACTCTTGATCAACCAAATTGGAACGGACGGAGCAGGCAAAACTGAGCCGGCCCAAGAGCTTTTCTTTTTTGAGTAGGAAGAAAATTCTTTTTAACCTTTTTCTGTCAGCCACAAAGAGATCGTCCCAAAAATCAATGCGTTTAACTTTATAATAATTAAAAAGGTATTTTATTTCCTTGACAACATATTCAGCTGAAAAGAATCTTATTTTGCCCCAAAAACGGGATGAAGCGCAAAATGTGCATCGATAAGGGCAACCCCGAGAAGTAAACATACTGGCAGAACTGCCAATCTTCATCAAACTTCTATCAGGCATTGGTATTTTGTCTAAAGGTTCTATTATTTTTCTTTTTCCGGTTAAAACAATTTTACCCCTCTGCTTAAAGGCAATACCTTTAATTTTTTTTAGGTTTTTTTTATCAAATACCCCCCTTTTTTTGTAAGTGTCGAAAAGATCCAGGATCGTTTCTTCTCCCTCTCCCACAACAGCGACGTCCATCTCGTCTGCCAGTGTTGAGGGCAGGGCGGTGATATGAACTCCTCCAATGATGACCGGCAAACCATATTTTTTGGCGATTTTAGCATATTTGATTGCCAAGTTGTAATTCTGAGAAACAGAAGTAATCCCTATTATGTCTGGTTTGAAGCTTTTTATCTCCCTTTCAATCTGGTCGCTAATAATTTTAAAAGTGATAGCGTTATCGCCAAATTTTTCTTTTAATGAGCTTATTAGATAGCCCAAGCCCAAGGGTGGAATAGAAGTTTGGATCTCTCTTGTGTTGTCAACTGCATTTATAAATAGAAATTTTGGTTTTCTCTTAGTCATATTTTGCAAAGATCCTCTTTTTTAAATTTTCTAAATTTGATTATTATTAACACGGTAATTAGCAAGGAAGAAAAAATAGCCGCCAACGACGCTCCCAATCCGCCCCATAGAAATATCAAGGGGAAGTTAAGCAAAAAATTTAATAAAACTCCCCAAAAGAGCGTCTTTAAGTATTCTTTCTGCAAGTTCATAATTCTTAAGCCTTCAGAGTAGGTGATACTGATAAATGAGATAAAAATTGAAATTGATAAGAATCGTAACATATTAGCGCTTTTAATATAGCTAGGCCCGTATAGGAGTAGAATTGTTTTTTGGCTGGCCAAAAATAGAGACAGGCAGGCGAAAAAGGAAAGAAGAATTACTTTTTTAGCAACAAAGTCTATGATTCTATAAAAGTTGATTTTTGATTTTGCGTATTCTTTAGACAAGGCGGGGAAGAGGGCGGTATAAAAAATACCTACTAGCGTCATTAAAACAAAAATAAATTGATATGCCGCATTATACCAACCGGCCTCAATGTTTCCGGAAATTAGATTTATTTGCACCGTTCTCATCGAAAGATATACTGTTCCCAGTAGGCCTATTAAGCCAAACGGCCAGGCGTTACTAAGCGCTTTTTTCCAAAAATCGGTGTCTCTCTCAAGCCAGAATTTACTAAATTTTTTTCTGACCAAAAAGGCAGTGATTATTAGGGTTATCAAAGCTGAATAAAGATACCCCCTAGTTAAAGTTTTAACTCCAAGCCCTTGCCAAACTATTAAAAGAATAATTGGAACTAGGCTGGTTGAGTAGATTATTTTGGAAATTGCCAAGTATTCCATTTTTTCAAAGGCCTGAATGATTGATTGAAAGAAAGTAATGAATGAGCTGATGATAATAAAAATTCCCACTAAGAAAATCAAATCCTTAGTCTCAGAAGGTTTGTTTAAAATTTGGATTAAGGAAAAGATTAAAACAAATACTATAAAAGAAAGAATTAGTTTTATCATCAGGAGATTATCAATATATTTTCTTGCAGAATTTTCATTTTTGGCTACCTCTCTGATGATCAAAGTTGATAATCCCAGGTCAGTGAAAAATATAAATAGAGAGCCAAAAGCGAAGGCAAAAGTAAATTGGCCATAATTCTCTGCCCCCAGATATCTGGCTATTAGGACGTTTAAGAAAAAAGTAGGGGTTTTAGAAACTATTTCCGCCAGCATCAGCCAGGATGTATTTTTAAAGACGATTTGCTTGGTATTGATATTTTGCAAAAATAAAGTTTTAAGATTCATAAGTTTTTAGTCCCTTTTCTAAAAATCATACTTTTTATTATTTGCCAATCTGAGGTTTTTCTTGTTAGCTGAATTGCTTTTCTTTTGATCAACAAGTCTTCTAAATTATCAATATTCCAAAAAAGCGCTCTTGGTGTCGCTAAAGCAAGTTCTTTCTGAAAAAGGAGCTCTTTTAAGAAAATTATAATTTGAAAAATAAGATATACCGGTAAAACCAGACTTAAGTATAAGGGGCCGGCGTTTTTAATTATTGTTGCTAAACGATTCTTCCGACATAAAAATGACGACTGGTAATTTTTCAAATACTTTTTAACCGTCTGCGAACCTAAATGGTAGACTTTTGCTTTTTTGGCAATTTTTATATTTTTGTTTAAAAGTCGGGTTCGCCAAGCCAGGTCAACATCTTCATAATTGCCCAAAAAGCTTTCATCAAAGCCACCCAATTGATTAAAAAAATCACGATTAGCAGCAATTAGCGAACCGGGAATAAAAAATAAATGACTGGTTTTTGGATTTGATTTAAAAAATTGGCCGGTGGCAATTCTTTTGGCATAGCCGAGAATATTTAAGCTGCAGCCAAGATTGTCAATCTTTTCATCAGGCGAAAACATATTAACGCCAACTAGTCCAGCATTTTCTCTCTCAAGCTCTTTGCTTATACTCTTAAGCCAGTTGTTAGTAACTAAAATATCATTGTTCATAAAAACAACTATTTTTCCTTTTGATTTGATAAAGCCGTAATTATAAGCAGCAGTTAAAAAGTCATTTTCGTCTCTAAAGTAAACCGACACCTGCTTGTTTTTTGAAAATTCTTTTTTAAGCGCTTGGCCACTTTTGTCAGGCGAGTGATTGTCAATGACAATAATTTCTTTGTTAATTTTTTGATCAGATTTTAAAATCGAGTTAATTAGATTTTTAGTTAGCTCAAAACCGTTAAAATTGACAACGATTATTGATATTTGTAAATTATTTTTGTTCATTGTTGTTTTTGGGCAATTATACAAATTGCCGCCCCGTCTTTATTAGTTTTTTTACCCAAAAGGTGCTGATTATAGATTTTATTTTTAAGAAATTTTTTATAAAACCAAAAAAGTATCTTTTTGCCAAGGTTGGTGGACGAGCAAAACAATCGGCTAAAAATGATTAAACTGTCCCAAAACTCGAGTGTTTTTTTATTAATGTAGTAAAAACCGTCAACCTGTCCGAAGCCAGCCTTTTTTAAAGTCTTTTGCCATTCTTTCAAAGAATAGATATTAAAATGCTGATACTTTCTATTTCTAAGTTTTCCATAAAATTTAGCTAAAGATTTAAGGTCCAAAAAACTAAATAGACTGTATTGATAAAATTTATCGCTGGGAACAGTTGCCACAAAAAAACCGTTTGGTTTAAGCACCCGAGCGACTTCTTTTAAAACCAAATCCAAGTTTTTTATATGCTCAATAACGCAGTTTGAGAAAACAAAATTAATACTAGCGTCTTTAAGTGGGATTTTTTCTGCCCTAGCTAAAATTGTTTTTTTATAAATACCAGTTTTTTTGGCGCTATCAAATGCTTTGCTGTCGTTATCTAGGCCGAAAGCTATTTTTTTATTAAAAATCGCTTTAGCCGCTATTCCATCGCCACAGCCAAGATCAAGCGCTGGCGCCAAATCAAGTATTTGACCTAAATTTTCTTTAAGTAGCTTTAGTTCAATACTTCTAAAAAGAATTGTTGCCGGATGCTGATATTTTTCTGCTTGAGAAAATAGACTATCATTTTTCATTAAAACGGTTTTTGTAAAAGATAATTTATACCCTTGCCCAGATACCAGGAAATTTTTCTTTTGACAGTTAATTTATTTAGCCATTTTTTATCAGAGTAAAAATTTTCTCCTAATAGTTTTTTAAGTTTTCCTCTTTTGATTAAGATTTTATTGAAGTTTTTCAGCAAATAATAGTAAGCGGTCAAAATTGATTTGGCTTTGGGGAAATCAAACCTAATTAAAAAACCAAAGAGCAAGAGCGTCCAGGTAAAAATAGCAGATAAAAGCATAATCAGCCCTCTTAAACCAACTCCATTTTTAATGATTGTCGTCAGCTGGTTTCGACAGCCAAAATAGGTAAGCTTGTTTTGCCAATCAGGGCTGGGTTTTTTTAAATCATAAGCGTGGTAGATTTTACCCATATAAAGGAAAACGATTTTGTAACCCAATTTCCAAATCCGCCAGCAAAGATCAGGTTCTTCCCAGAAAATAAAATAGTCAGGATCAAACATTCCGGCCGAAATAACAACATCTTTTTTAAAAATCATCCCGGCGGTCTTACCGCTGAAGATCGGTTCGGTTCGGTCAAATTGGCCGGTGTCTTTTGCCGACCGGGCCCGTTCAACCAAAAAGCCTAAATTAGAGATCTTTTCTCCAACAGAATCAAATCTTTCTTTATCTCCCATTGCCATAATCTTTAGCTGGCCGCCGGCGATCTCGGGCGTCTTTTCAAGATAGGCAATCGGCCACTTCAGCCACCCCGGACTAACTAAGGTGTCGGAATCCAAAAATACTAAATATTTTCCTTTGGCTCTTTTAATGCCGTAGTTTCTTTTTGCCGCCGGGCCGACGTTTTGCTCAAGATTGATTAAACGGAACTTCTCATTTTTTGAAAACCTTTCCTTTAAACTGTTAACAGAACCGTCCGTGGAACCGCCTTCAACGACAATGATTTCAAAATCAACCTTAGTATTTTTAAAAATTGAGTCTAAACAGGCCAGGAGATAATCCTTGGTATTAAAGGAGGGGATAATAATTGAAACCAACGGGTTATTTTTTGAAAACATATTTCAGCCCGGTAAAAGTCCCGATCCAACCCCCAAGCCAATTGATATTCTTGGTTGATAGGGCTTTGTACCCCCAATAAAAATTAAGAAAAATTAGGTAGCTGGCGAACTTTAAAACATAATTGGCCTTAGGCCGGAAAATATGGGCGAAGTAAAATTTAAAGAAGTTTTCCATCCTTTGTTTGGCATAGGTTCTTCGTGAATAAACTCCGCCTTGGGAAATATGATGATGAACTACCGCTTTTGGGTTAAAAACTAAACGGTAGCCTAAGTTTTTGATTCTTATTGCCAAGTCTAATTCGCACCATTCAGCCACCTTTTTATAGCCATAGTCAAATCCTCCGACACGGTTGATTAATTCCTTTTTAAGAGTCATATTGCAGGCCTCCAGATAATCAACTTCGATCAGGCCTTTTAATTTTGTCGAGTTGATAAAGTTTGACCCCGGAGTCCAGGCGCCGCTTTTTTTCAGTTTGCCAATCTGATACCGGCTCCCTTCCAAGAACCATATTTCCCAAATTTTACCGATAAGCTTCCAGATGCCGCTCTTGTGATAAAAGGAAAAAACATCCCTTTTGTGAAGTAATTTTCGGGGAATAACTGTCGGTCCGGTGACTCCGCCAATCTTTTTGTTTTTAGCAAAAGCAGCTACCACCTCTTTAGCCCAGTTTTTGGAAACGACAACATCATCATCGATCCAGGAAACCAGCTCTCCTTTTGCCTTCCGCCAGCCCTGGTCTCTGACTTTGGCCAACTCCGTTCCTAAGTAAGTAATTTTTTTGATCTTAAGCGTCTTGCTTTGGTTCTTAATTACTTGATTAGTCTTATTAGTTGAACCGCCGTCAACAATAATTACCTCAAAGTTGTCAAAGGTTT
>JAHJSD010000048.1 GCA_018830585.1 Patescibacteria group bacterium | reverse complement strand
CTCCGTCGTTGATAGTAGCAGAATCACACGAATCGTTTGCGCCTCCGGGACAGGTGTTGGCAGAAGCCTCGTCCATTTTCCAGTAACCTTTTAGACCGATACCGATAGTGTCGGGGGCGAAAAAGTCATTGCTGCGAACGGAACTTGCTGAGGGATTCCCATAGTATATATAGACCATCTGGCCTCCGGTAAGAATCTGGGACAGCTTGACGTAAAAATCCGTTGAGGCATTGTTGCAGTCAGCTTCATTGGTATCAATAAAGTAGTCGAGGAGTTTTCCATTGTTATCGGTAAAGCGGATATCATCACAATCTGACTGCATTTTACCGGCGGTAATCAGAGCGGCAGTATCGACGTCGATTTTGATTTTACGTTCACTGGAAATGGCCGAGCCGGAGTTGGTTATTTCCACCGCTTTCCTATAAAGCCAATTGTCGTTAAACCAAGCGGCGGAAATCTCCTTAACCGGTTTTTTAAGTAAAAAGATTAGACCAACCGCCACCGAAAGCAAAGCAAAGATGGTCAAAAGGTTAATCAGCTTTAAATTTTCCAGCCGGTTTAGAACTTTTTTCACTTTTTTAATCATTTGGTTTTAATTTTCATTGTTAAAGGAATCTAAAGGAATATAGAAGAATTTAGGAAGCAGAACTTTCTTTCTTCTATTTTCTTTTAGCCTTTCTTTTGTTTCCCGGGTTGTTTTAATTTTCATAGTTAAAGGACTTTAAAGAAATCTAAAGGAACATAAAAGACTTTAAAGGATCTCATAGGAACCTATGAAACTAAAGGAATTGACTTCTGAGTAGACTCCTTTAAATTCCTTTAGATTCCTATAGCCTCCTTTATTTATTCTATCTGATTTTGTTTTTAATTCTGGCTCTTTCTGTCTGATAAGCCTTTTGGTCCTGATTTAGCTTTTTTTCTAAAGATTGAACCAGTCTCTTTAAGTGCCAGTCAGTCTTGTTAATCAACTCGATAAGTTGCTGGTAGCTGATATCTTTTCCTTTGATTTCCTTTAAGTTCC
This sequence comes from Patescibacteria group bacterium, assembly GCA_018830585.1. Lineage (GTDB taxonomy): Bacteria > Patescibacteriota > Microgenomatia > UBA12405 > JAHJSD01 > JAHJSD01. The sequence goes on along the minus strand of JAHJSD010000048.1, from coordinate 4,211 downwards.
TGCCGCCTCCTTTATCCCAGTACCAAGAAGACCACGGGTGCAAACCCGTGGATGAATTGGTCTTCTGGTACGGGATGTTCGCCCCGCCAGGGCAATGAGAGGTACCACGGACATCAGTTCGTGGGGCTCCATTCTTTTTTAAAGGAAAAGAAAGGATTTTAGGGGAATTTAAAGGATCACGGATCCAAAGACCCCAGTCTCCAAGATCAATTCCCAGGTCTTTTAGGCCGGATTTTGGTACCGATTTTAAAAATTCGTCTTGTAAAAATCTTTCCACGTCACCTTTGACTTCTTCCAAACTGCCTTGGGAGTATCCTAAGAATTGGAGATACTCGCTGGTAGTCGGTCTTTTCCAGCCTTCTTCAATGTTGGCGAGCACAGAACGGGCGGCATCATCAACTTGAGCTTTGGCTCGGTATTCAGACCTAGGCAGAACGGAACTGACTTTTCTTATAAGGATTCTTAAAAGAGCCGCGTTTGACCAAGGAATTAGAAATTTGTAACCTTGACTGGTTTTCCAGACCCTGGATTTGGCTTGAGGTTTTTGGCTTTGGGCTAACTCCCGGTAAGTTTTTTGAACTAACTGGTCGATTATTGTTTTTTGGGTGATACTTTTCGTTTTTTTCATGTTTTTATCTTTTTATCTGAACACGGCCCAGCTTTTTATTGGTTTTAATCAATCTTTACCCCTTCCATTTTTACTCCTTCGAATTTGAACGGTCCGGGGGCGGGGGTGTTGGTGGGAGTGGGGGTGGGCGGAGACACCAAATCATCTGCTTCCCAGTTATCTATATAGTCATCAGCGTCTGCATTACTCCATGCTCCATAGAAACAACCAATTCCGCCCGAACTATAAGTTGCATCAGTGACTGAAGCTCGTTCAGTCCCATCTATTTTCATTCTGATGGTTGAACCTTCTGCTTCTATTCTAATCGTATAAGATTGGGCCGCTGGAACTCCCCAAGAACCTAATATGGTTTCAACGCTGTCATCAAATCGTAAGAGATAAAAAGCACCACCATACCACGGTAAGGCGCCGTAGCCATCTGAATTAGCATCGCCTGTGCCGACTGCCAGTCGCACGCCCGGCCCTGGTTCATTATAGATATCAGTTGCGTTAATATTGACAGTAGCCTGAACATAATTATCGCTGGAACTAAGCGGTGCTCCTACCCAACGAACTTTGTAATAATCATTTCTATAAAGGTAATTCGTAAAAGCCAATGTATTAGTTAAAATGCTCCAATCCCCTGTATCTTCGCTCCAATTAGCGCCAAGATCAGTGCTGTCAGCGCGGTCAAAATTATCGCTTATTGACCCATTTTCAGTGATACTATTTCCCTTCCCTAACACAGGTAGCGACTCCCATTTATATTGAGCGATTATCCTTTTGATAATCCGGTTGACAGTAGAAGAAGGAGTAAAATCGCCGGTATCAATATTATTTTCTTCCATCCAGGTTTTAATCCTTTGATACTTTGCTGTTTCAATATCGCCAACAGCCATTTGCAAATCCAATCCCGGATAATCATTTTTTAACATTTGAGCGACCTGAAGAGTCCTGATTGTATATCCAATTACATCCCCGATATTGTGGGAATTAGTAATCCAATCAGTGGGAACGGCTTTTGCATTCAACCAAGTATTTATTTTATTTCTATTTTCTGTTGTTAATTGCGAAACAGAAGCATTAAGGCCTAAATAATCGCCATTACTGTTAAAAAAGGGTATTAGTTTAATTTCAGCGTCTTTCTGGATAGCCTGATGAACACTGTCTTCTGCTTCAACCCAGGTAAGACACCATATCTTATAGGGATTTGACATTATTGAGGCAGTGCTGACTCCGGAAGGAATATGTTCCAATACTTTACTGGCCCATATTTGCCTTTGGCCTCTTTCTATCTGCACTATCGGAGCAATATAGTAGCGAGCCGTACTTGAGTCAGCGATGAAAGATAAGGTGGGATCAATGATTACCGGATAGGCTCTTTTAGGATCATGAAGCCACTGATAATCTGGCTCCATCTTTAAAAGATAACCTTTTCGTTTTTTTCTAATTTCTATCTGGATTTCTTCCGACCTTTCAGAATTGCTATCGGTCATAAAAGACTGGGGGATAAAGAACATTGGCCGGTTGTTATCGGTCCGGTAAAAATACCAGAGTCCGTTCTCGGGATCTTTTTTAGGAAACAACCCTCCCAAACGAATTTCAAATTGATAATTTTTAATTTCACTTGGCCGGTGAATGACAATTTCCTCTTTAAGGCTCTTGTCTTGGACCTGATAGTTGAGATCAGTGTCTTTTTCTATTTCGGCACGGTTGATCTTGATTGTTTTCGCCTGATTGACTAACTCTGGTTTTGAGCCGGGATTTCTTCCGGTGTTTCTGCCGCCGAAGAGCGAAGAGAGACTGCGGATTAGTGATAAAAAGAGGTTGGCCTCTTGTCTTTGCTCCTGGCTGACAAAGACCATTTCAATAAAGGTGCCGTTTTTCTGCAAACGGACTAAGCTTTTTTCAGGCTCTTTTTTGTCGCCGAAAAGAATTGTTCCTGATCCGGTTTGCGCTTGGTAAAGGAAGTCGGTTCCCTGACTGGGAATAATTTCCCCGTCGGGCCGGCTGTCTATGGCGTAGCTTGACAGTTTGTTAGAGATTCTGTTAAGCAAGAAAAAGTTCAGGCCTAAATAGGCCAGGACTAAAAATTTAAGATGGTGTTTTTTAAGAAAACGGGAATAGTTTTTCATAGTTGAGATGCTTCCTGTTTCACAAGTTTCGCAGTTGACGCTGGTTAGTCTAATTGTCATTGCGAGGAGCCCGATGATATATCGGGGGACGAAACAATCTAAAAACGAGATTGCTTCGCATTCGCTCGCAATGACAATAGACGAGATTGCTTCGCGTTCGCTCGCAATGACAACAAGCGCGAAATCTGTATATTTTAAAAAATTGCTAATTACCTGTTACTTGTTACTTTTTACGAATTAAGAATGAATTGCCATACCTGCCTGCCGGCAGGCAGGCAAATCTCAAGAACCAATTTCCAATTCTTCAAACGATGGTTTTTTCTCTTGTTTGAAGTTTGATTATTGGTCATTGTTTGTATCTTGTAATTTGGTTATTGCCTGCCCCGTTAAATTGCGTAGCAATTTGTTCGGGGGAATTTTCAATTAGCTTTGCTAATTGATAATCCACCAATTAAATTTGATCTCTTTGGTTAAGGCTCCTTTGATCGCCACGGCGAAATAGTTAGAATCGAGTTGATCCGGTTGTCCGGATGACGGAACGATCACTTTTTCTTTGACAAACAAAACCTTGTTTTCCGTATCCGAGGCCGGCGTGATATAAACTAATGAGCCTTGAGTCAGTTTTTCGGTATAAATAATCACTTCGGTTTTTCCGGCCGGAATAATTCCTTCACCGGCAGTAGCGTTAGTTCTTATTTTAGCAAAATCGGCAGCCATTTCGCCAAAATTAGAACCGGCGATAATCGTTTCTGCCGATGCGGTAGCGATATTTACTTTTGCAAAAGTGGCGTTTCCCGAGGCGGTTAAATCTCCGGTAAAGCGGGCCGAGCCGGTGGCGTCAATTGAGGCGACCGTTTTGCCGTCAAAGCCTTTGATCATCATTTTACCAAAGGTGCTCGCAGACTCCTCGGAGGTGGGCTCTGACTCCTCCGAGGTGGCTGCGGAAGTAGGACTGGCTAAATTCACCGCGAAATTGCCGCCTTCACCTTGATATTCCTGGGCGATTATTTTACCGTTGACAGTCAAATTGCCGTTAATAGCAACACTGCCGTTATCTTCAATGATCATCACTCCGGCCAATAAATCAATTTTGCCCGTTCCGGACGGCTGAATATAAAGAGTATCGGCCAAGGTGGAAATGGTATTTTCGGTAATGGCGATGTTGCCCACCAAAAGGTGTTTGTTGACAAAAGCCTCTTCGATAGTGGCCTTTCCTTGAATAATTAAATTGGAGGCCAGAACTAAGTCATCGGTTAGAGTTAGCTGCCCCCCTTCATTATTTTGGAAATTGGAAATTGGTAATTGGTCATTAGTTCCAGAGGTGGTCGGCGGCGTTCCCGTATCCCAATTTTCCGCTTGTCCTGCCAGCGAACTTCCGGTGCTAATACTGTCAATGGCCATTGATTTTCCTTGGTCCACGCCGGAGTCGTAGTTGGCAATATTTTTAATAATCAGCTCTTCTAATTCGG
>JAHJSD010000047.1 GCA_018830585.1 Patescibacteria group bacterium | reverse complement strand
TAAAATTTTTAACTATCTGCCTCAAGGTTTCTTCCTTATCGTGTAAATGGTGAAGGGCAAACGTAGAAACGACCATCTCACCTGAAGGGACTTTCTTATTAAGGTCAACCTTTTTAACCTTCAGACCTCTCTGCTCTGCTCGCCTAATAAGGAAATCGTTTCTTTCATACCCGGTTATCTTTTTGGGCTTGAAAATCTTCTTGATCTTAAAAGTGTTTTGACCGTCACCGCAACCTAAATCAGATATCTCTCTTCCTAAAAAATCATCCGGAATTTTCGCTTCGATAAAGTCAAACAACTGTTTATGCGAACTAAAGTAGTTGTAACAACAACCACCGAATCTGTAGCCTACGTTGTCGGCAATCCATTCTCTTAGCTTCATTACCGACAATTATAACAGCCTTAGCTATGTTCCTTAGGTTGAGAGTTTTGGTGTTGTCCAAGAAGGGCATAAAGCATTTTAAACTCGGGCAAGATTTGGTTCCGCTTCCAAATCTGTGGGGTCGCAGAAAAAGAGTTTCGCCGACCATTCAGTATTTGATTCTGCGCAAGAGCAATCGTCTTTTCATCAACCGTTTTCCGCCAAAAGAACTAATCCCGCCCATTTAACCGTAATACCATCTTTTCTGCACATCATTTGCACATCAGTTAAACTTAGTATAGAATGTTTCTACACGTTACTGGTTCAAAAGCATTTTCAATGGAAAAAAACGCCCTGCTCACCTTGATTTTACTGGCAATTTTCGGAGGCGGCCTTCTTTGGCTGTCAATTACCAGCCGGCAGCCTATTTACTATCAAACAATAGGCGTGGTTAACTCCGAGGAAGGAAAAGAAGCGACAGCCAGTAGTTTTCCGGAAACTACAAAAGGAGAAAACGCTAAGGATCTTCTTGATGCCTTCAAAAATGACTCACGTATTGCCTTTTCGGAAACTGAAAGCAAAAACTTTGTTTGGAATATTAAAAAGAATAAAGAAATTACCCCCGTCCTTATTGGCGGCTGGGAAATGACCGCAAAAGGGGTCCCAAATCAAATGATTGATACGGACCCCTTTTTTATTTCCCGAAATTTCCAGGTTGACATTAACAATGTCGCCGCGGGAACAATCTCGGGATTAACCGGTTACCGCCGCGGTGAGATGGTTTGTTTAGTAAACGGAGAGGCTACCGGAGGCAAGGAGGCTTTTTTAGAAGGTGACGGCAGAATAAATCTTTCCGTTATTTGCGGCAGCCTAAACAACCGCTTAATTGAGTCGGAGCTTTTGGTGGAAGAAGAAAACGGCCTGGTAAAAGGCGAATTTTATCAGATCGATGCCGAAGAAGAGGGCAGATTAAGCGTTTCTGCCAGCGGAGAAGGGTCGGTGAAAACAAGCTCTGTTGTTGTCTCCGATAATTCCGGGACTACCAGGTGCGGCATGGTGGAAATTGGCGGTGAAAAAATAGTTTTTGAGGACGAAGCCGGAACTTTTGATTGTCAAAATTCCGAAGATTTCTAATTTTTTAAAAAACTTTTAATCCGCCGAAAGCGAAAATCCCGAAGGGGTCCCTTTGGGATCCTATGCTTTTTCCTCCTTCGCTAAGCCTGCCTGTCGGCAGACAGGTAAACCGGCAGGCAGGGCTTCGGTGGACGGGTCCCTTCGCTACGCTCAGAATGACGGGGAAGGGGGATTAGCCCATTAAGCTTCAATATCTAAATAATTAAGAAAGGAGGGAGAAATGCCAAGCAAGAAAAAAAATGAGTCTTTTAAAGTAAAAGGCGAAGAATTGTTAAAAAAAATAAAAGAGTTAATCGCCGAAGGGAACGTCAGGAAAATTATTATCAAGGACAAAAAAGATAAAATCATTGTGGAGTTTCCTCTAACCATCGGTGTTTTCGGAGCAGTCTTGGCTCCGGTTTTAGCGGCGGTCGGGGCGATTGCCGCCTTGGTCTCCGAGTGTACCATTTCAGTAGAAAGAAATTGAAGCTCGGCAGGTAAAGTTTTCGGGTATTGCTTCTTTATTCGATCCTGGAAATAAAAACCCGAAACGATCCAGGATCGCGACCCTTTTCGTCATGCTGAGTCCCGCTTCGCGGGACGAATAATTTTACCCTATACCCTGTACCTACCACGTACTCAAAAGCAGTACTGTGGCAGTACAGGATCCCTGATCTCCGGGCAACTTGCCCTCTAAATGGGATCCTTCATCCCGGCGCAACGCCGGGAATCAGGATGACGGGAAGAGGTCGTCATTCTGACCCTGAGGCTTTGTCGAATGGGGAAGAATCCCCCTGTTGTAGCAACGTGCTTATTTTAGGGGATCCTTCGTCGTCGAAACCTCCTCAAGATGACGAGGAGAGGAACCACTCCAAACTCCTCTCCTGCCGTCACTCTGAGCGGAGCCCTGTACCCGGTCGGTACAGGGCCGGAACGAAGAATCTAACGAGTGAAACAAGTGTTTAAAACATGCTCTCCTGCTACACGCTCACCTTGTTGGACAGTCGAACCACACTCAAGCAACCGTCCCCGAAAACACCACGATGATTAAACCTTCAAAGAGTCCTGCTGGAGATTTTGAAAAGAGGGTTTTTGTTTAAACACCCTCTCTGGCAAAAAGATAGGCTAAATAAGCGTGACTTTCTAAGTAGGTAAAGTCTTTAAACGCTAATCTTTCTTTTAGATCGTCGATTAGTTCTTCACTATCTTTTACTGAAAGAGCGACCCTCTCAGTAATTTCCTTACCCCTCATTTTTGACCGGTCAATTGACTTTAACGCCCAAAAATACTCTTTTTTTGCGTTCAGATACTCTTTTTTTGCTTTTTGGCCTGATTCCAAGCCATTGGCCCTTAAAATATTTTCCCAGCCAAAAGCT
>JAHJSD010000003.1 GCA_018830585.1 Patescibacteria group bacterium | reverse complement strand
TGCGAGGAGCCACCAGCGACGAAGCAATCTAAAAACGAGATTGCTTCGCATTCGCTCGCAATGACAACAAGTGCGAAACTTGAGGAAGAGATAAAAAAAGCTGCTCAGGCAGATGCTAAGGTGGCGGGGTATTTAAAGAATAAAAAAATTATCAAAACAATTTATGTTCCGGGAAGATTAATTAATTTTGTAGTCAGGTAATATCGGGTTTATTTTGACAGATTTGTGATAGTATTGTTTGTCAAAATGAGATAACGAAATATAAAAAAAGGAGGTGATAATAATGGCATTTAAAGGTCTTACGAAAGTTCATGCGCAACACAATTTGCATGTCGGATCCATAGTAGAAGGGGGAGGGAAGGCGTTGTCTTCCTCTCCGACTGATAAGCCGGGTGGTATGATACCGGAAGGGATGTCTGCTAACGAGTGGGAAGACGAGCAAACAAAAATTGCTGACGAGCTAGCGGCGGAAAGGCAAAAAAGGGAGGCCGAAATCGGAAGCGGAGGAACAGGCCAGGGGGAAAATAAGGATTAAAACAACCGATATTCCCGGAAGTCGATCAATTTTGTGGTAAAATAGCGGATAGTGTATAACTGGAGCGTTGATACGGCAAGATTGAAAAGAAACCGTCAGAAACGGGAAAAGTGGAAGATAGAACAGTTGGTTAATTTCGGCCTCGGCAACGAAAAGATCTTTAAAAAACTTCTGGTCAAGTTTTGGCCTGAACTAAATTTAGATCCGGTGAAAAAAAGACTTTTAAAGCTTATCTTATAGGGATAAAAACAGCCGAAAAACGCCAGCCCCGATGGCTACGTCGGGACTAGATTCTCCTCTCCCGAAGGGAGATCAGAATGACAGAAAGAAAGAGGTCGTTCCGAGCGTGGTGAAGGAGGAAAAAGCCTCGGATCCCAAAGGGACTCCTTCGGGATTTTCGCGAAGGCGGATTAAAATACTTCTTTAACCCGCCGTGATGCTATAGATGCTATAGATATAGATGAAGCGATAAAAAACTGGTCGATGATTATAGCCGTGAGATGATCGAGCGGGTCGATAGGGGTCTATGGCTATGAACGATGGTGAGCGCAGTCGAACCGGAGTCGAATGGTAGGCCTCGGAAGTTTATCCAGAAAGGTTGTTTTCCAGTTTTAGCTCTGGTATTTTTTCAAAATGTTTTTTATTTACGGTCAGCAATTCGGCATTATTAACAATCGCGGTAGCGGCAATAGCGGCATCGGCAAGCTCGATTGGTTGGCCGGACTCTCTGGCAATTTCGCCGGCTTTTTGGGCGATTTCATAGGTATAAGACAGAATTTTAAGCGGGGAAATAGTCGCTAACAATAATTGCTCCTTTTCTTTGTTTTTAGTGCTTTTTCCTTCATACAGCTCCTGAACGGAAATTACGGAAAGAGCTAAGTTTTCTTTAGGCATTGCCTTGGCAATTTTCAAAAGCAGGGTATCTCCTTCTGAAGATTGCCGAAGATGGTCTATAATGACGCTGGTGTCGATAATTACCATTCTTTCTTTCCTTTCTCGGCCGTTTTTAACTCTAACTTTCTCCTTTCCTTTACAAATTTAAAATTTTCGCCGCTCCAGGAACCCTTGGTTTTTTCAAGCAACTCAGGATATGAATTTTCCTGCTCTAAATCCGAAAAGACCTGGCTGATAGGGGAAAGAAAAACCCCCCCGCTGGAGACAAGGAGATTCAAAGGAGTAGTGGCTTTTATTCCCAACTCCTCTCTGATCTTTTTTGGAATTACCACCTGCCCCTTTTCGTTTGGCGTGACAATTATTCCTATTTTCATATTAGTAGTATTTTACTACTATTTCTTTTGTCTGGTCAAGGGTGTTTCTAACACGGCGTGGGTTAGTCTTCTTTCAGGCTATTTATAGGTCAATAGCTTGAGGGTTGCTGTTTTACCGGTAATTTTAAGGATTTTTTGATACACCCGCTCTGGTGAGACTGGAAGGAAGTTGTCAAAAGGTGGTTCTCGACAGGCCCGAACGGTAACAATCCCTCACCTTCTAAGGGAATGGGGTGAGCTGAGAAATTCTTCTAACAGTAACGGTACAAGAGGGCTAAAAAAGGAATTAGGAGTGGGTTAGGTTCCAGAAGTTTATTTTTCGAGGGAGTTTGCGAGTCGAGAAAGGATTACCAAAGATGGTTCTCGGTAAACCTGTCTGCTCGCCTCGCTGAGCGGTCGAAGCGGGCCGGCAGGTTCGAACAGTAACAATCTTATTCTTTGAGCCCTTCGATAAACTCAGGGTAAACTTGTGTCGAGAAGATTCGGGCGCACTATAATATAATCTTGGGTGGTTCGGCGAGTTTATCCCGAGCTGGTCGAAAGGCTTGGCCGGATCACGATCCTGGATCGTTTTAAGTCTTTCGATCCAGGATCGAATTCGAACTCTTTTCGACAAGTCTTCGGTTTTGAGTTTATTAAAGGACTCGAATGGTAAATAGGAGTTAGGGATTCTTTCTTTATCATTTACCATTAAACACTCTCTCTTTATTTGGCCATTTATCATTTGTCATTCTTTCTTTATTTAATCATTTATCATTAAGCATTAAACATTGGGAATCAGGATCAAGAATCGAAAATCGAGTATTATCTTTCGAGCAAGTCTGCGGGTCGAGAAACTCTTTTTTAACCTTTTCACATCTATCCATCCAGCCGTTGAACTATTAAACATAAAACAATGAGCAATCACGCTCCCGGATCAATTAATAATTACCCCAGCTGGCAGACAGTAACCAGGGTCAGCCGCGTTTTGGAAGATTGACGCCACCCCTTTTTGACGGACTTCGGACCTATCTTAAAATATGCTAAAATTCAGCCATGGTTTACCTTTGGGATTATCACCAGTCCGAAATTAAAGCTAAAACTAAAGTTAAAGGATCCGCCGCCAAAGCCTTTCTGCTTGAAAGGGAAATCAATTACGGCTTCGGCAAGAGAAAAATCAGGCTTTCGGAGGTTAAAAAATATTGGTCTAAATTAAACCTTCTTCCTTTAAGAAAAAGGCTTTTTGAACTTTTAATTTGGAAGAAATGAAATCATTTGGGTTTAGCAGTGAGCAGGAAATTATCATTGGGAAATTTGGCCAAAGCGATTTTTTGAAAGAAAACTTCTACTTTACCGGCGGTACCGCCCTCTCCGGTTTCTATCTAAACCATCGCTATTCCGACGATCTTGATTTTTTCAGCGAAAAACGGTTTGAAAATCAGATAATTTTAGGAATTATGGAAAGATGGTCCAAGGAAGAATCTTTTGTTTTTCAATCGGAATTTATCGAAGAAACCTATCTCTTTTATCTTTCTTTCAAAAATGGCGCTCGTTTGAAAGTTGATTTTGCTTGTTATCCTTATAAACAACTTAAACAAAAAAGGCGGTACCGGGATATTAAGGTTGACAGCCGGTTTGATATCGCCGCCAACAAACTGATCACTATTATTCAGCGGACGGATGTAAAAGATTTTGTTGACCTTTTTTTTCTGCTTAAAAAATTCACGGTTTGGGATTTGATTGCCGGCGCGGAGGTGAAATTTAGGCAGAAGGTAGACCCGTTGATTCTCGCTTCTGATTTTCTGAAGATAGAGGGCTTTGACTTTTTGCCGAAAATGATTAAACCGGTGGCTTTAAAAAACCTCAAGAGCTTCTATCGCGGTTTAGCCTTAAGAGTCGCCGGCAGAAAAGTTATTTGAACAGATCGGGACATTCTTCTTGACAACCCTTTTTTCTTAGTCTCTTTTCTACAGAAGGGTCTCTGATTGGGCCAAAATTTAAAAACAGAAATACGCTTCAACTTGACCCTGAACTTCATCGGCGCTATTCATCTTTGAGATTGCGGGTAGGTCCCGCGTCTGGTGGTCGTGGTCCGTTTTAACCTGCGGTTGCCAGGAGAAAGCCGTGCTCGAAGGTCGGGATCCGGCGCCTCAGTCAATTTCTTGTTTAGGCAGTAGAGGAAAGTTGAATGGCGGGGGAATAATTATCGGTTTTGAAAATGGCCGTTCGCCGACGGTTTCCTGCGAAAATTGTTCTGAGTGGAAGAGATGGGAAGTAAAGGCGTAGACCTTATTTAATCATTTAAAATTTACGACTTACGATTTACGAGTCAGGAATCAGGGATTAGGAATAAGGAATTAGTTAGAGTCCTTTATTTTTCGAGTGAGTCTTCGAATCGAGAAATTCTTCCAACAATTTATTTGTCATTTAATATTCGTCATTAATCATTAGAAACCAGAAACCATTTAGCAATTAGCGCGGAAACACCCCCGGGGTGAAAATCTCCTGCCTGCCGGTTTACCCGCCGGTAGGAGGGCAGGCAGGTCGGACACCCCGGGGGTGGATAATTAAACAATATAGCAATTTGATAATTTATCTTTCGAGCCCTTCGATAGACTCAGGATAAACTGGCTTAAGTAAGGTTAAGTGTTGGTAAAAACGAGGCTTTTCCCTGGTAAATAGGCAACAAGGTGGTATCATTTATCTCACTATGAAAGAAAACATATCATAAAAAGCGACGTTATAGGTATAAAAAATGACAGTCTTCTTTAGTAATCCGTTGGGGGGAAACAATAAGGGAAAAACAAAATTTCACTTATCTGGCTATTGCCAACATGCCCAAGGACAACAACGGTCTTGAGAGCTTCTTCTCCCAATTAGAAACCAAAGTATCAAGACACCGGGGATTAAAACAAACCAGAAGAGAAAACCTAATCAGCTGGCAGTTTTGGTTAACTGAATTTGATAAAAGACCCTAATACTACAAGATGATCAAAATCGTTTCTGTAATTACAAAAACCAACTGATAACGTCAATTAAGCCAAAAGCAGTTTCTCAAAATAGAACGGATTGTCCCGACTTCGCCACTTTGATTTTTGGAAAAAGATTTACGCAAAGATAGGCATGTTTTTTCATAATTTTAGCGATTTGGGTCACTTGCGAATTTTGAGTTATAGATGAACCAGATCAAATCTGC
>JAHJSD010000046.1 GCA_018830585.1 Patescibacteria group bacterium | reverse complement strand
ACAATGAAACGGCCGAACTTCTGGCAGGGATGGAGAGATATTACGCTTCTTTGCAAACCTATCCCTGGTTGGAGATGGCCGATGGTCCTAGCGGTACCGGACTTATTGATTTGGAAAGCGTTTGGGGCGGAGACAGTCTTATGTGCGGGGCGGGGATTTTGGGCGCAGTGGACTTTGGTGGCGTGACATCAACCCAGCAATGTGAGATTGGTTACAACGGTAAATTAATTGACGCCCAGGAAGTTAAACCCGCTTTCAGAAATAAAGCGCAGTTTGACGTTGACTCTGAAGCTGGTGATCTGATGTATATTTATAAAGAAGTGGGTGCCGGTGGATCTGTTTATACTTGTTTTGTGCCTAAATCAAACACCAATAGACAGAACACTGTTAGGTTGAGATGTTTAACTACTGTTGGGGGAATCCCCAGCGTTTTTCTCAAGGCAGGAGAGACGGGTTGTACCGCGCCGCCGACTTCAGGCGATCTGGCTTGGGGGTTTGGGCTTGAGTCTGTGGGTTGGGCCATCTTTTTCTGTGTGCCTGAGTAAAGAGCTTTGTTTAAGAGGAAGAGGATTGATAAAAGGGCAGTCTGCAGGCTGCCCTTTTTCTTTGGCCTTAGGTATAACACCCCCGGGGTGTCATAAGTATGACACCCCGGGGGTGGAAGGTAGAAATGCTTGGTTAGAATAAAATGATAGACTAATTAAGATGCCTAAAAGGAAACCTTCTTTGGAGACGGGTCAGACATATCACGTTTTTAACAAGGCGATTTCTTTACAGCCGGTTTTTATCAGCCAAGTAGATTATCAAAGAGCGAAATCTTGCCTTCTTTATTACCGGGGATCAGACTTGCCGACAAAATACTCTTATTTTATTGGTTATTCGAGAGAGCGCCAGCTGGAGGTTTTAGAAAAAATAAAAACGAAAGGCGGCTTTATCGTTCAAGTTCTGGCTTATTGTTTAATGCCAAATCATTTTCATTTACTCCTGAGGCAGTCCTTGGAGAATGGAATTTCGAAATATGTCAGTGATTTTACCAATAGCTACACCCGTTATTTCAACACTAAGAGAAAAAGAGAAGGGCCTTTGTTTAAAGGGCGGTTCAAGGCAGTTGCGGTTGAAACAGAAGAAGAATTGTTGCATGTCAGCCGTTATATTCATTTGAATCCGTATTCTTCCCATTTAGTCAGAGATTTTGAAGAATTGGCAAGTTATCCAAACTCTTCTTTCCCCGAATATATGGGCAAAGATAACCTGGGAGCTTTTTGTGACAAAGACGTGGTTTTAAGTTGTTTTAAAAATAAGAATCAGTATAAAGAATTTGTTTCTGACCAGGCAGATTATCAACGAATACTAAATGAAGCCGAGCACGCACTTTTTTAAGTAAAAATCTTTCTGTACCCTCAAATATAAAACTCAGATACAACACCCCCGGGGTGTCGTAGGTATGACACCCCGGGGGTGGAAGGCCGGGAAGGCGGAAGATGGGGTTAGTGTGTTGCTGATAAAATAGTGTATTGTTAATAAACAACAAATGACCTTTTTTCTTCTTTTAGCCATTTTTTTGCTTGGAGCCAGTGTTGGCAGTTTTTTAAATGTTTTAGTTTGGAGAGAGAGGCCGGTCAAGAAAAAGAAAAAATTATCCTGGTGGCGAGGGCGGTCAGTTTGTGATTCTTGCGGTAAAGATCTTCGCTGGTGGGAAAATATTCCACTGGTTTCCTTTTTGTTTTTAAAAGGCCGCTGTCGCACTTGCCACTCCCCTATCGCCTTCGAATATTTTCTCGTCGAGTTTGGCACGGGCCTAATTTATTTGTTGGTCTTTTTTAACCTCCCTCCGATTAGTTTCTTGCTGTCTACTGTCTACTGTCTGCTAACTACTATTTTAATTTTTATTTTTCTTTACGACCTCCACTACCAGATTATTCCCGATTGGAGCGTGTTAGGATTGGTTTTGCTAACTTTGGCGGGGTATCTTTTCCACCCCCGAGGAGTCCCTTTGGGCCACCTCAGGGGTGAGTTTGGACGAGAAACCCCCTCGGCCCAGCTTGAGAGTATTGACATTAGTAATATAGGCAGCGGTTTGTTGGCCGGTTTGTCGGCGGCGGGGTTTTTCCTCTTTCTGCACTTAATTACCAAAGGACGAGGAATGGGGTTGGGAGATGTTAAGTTTGCTTTTTTTATGGGGCTGTTTTTGGGTCCTTCAAGGTTGGTTTTAGCCCTTTATTTTGCTTTCTTGACTGGAGCGGTAATCGGTGTCATACTGATTTTATTAGGTAGAAAAAGGTTTGGCCAACATATTCCTTTTGGCCCCTTTTTGGTGGCGGGAACGTTTTTTTCCTGGTTGTGGGGAGATTCGGTGATTAATTTTTTGGCTGCCAACTTTTTTCTTTGAAAAATGACTGCCGGAGAAAGAGGAATTAGCTATCTTGAGATCATCATTATCTTGGCAATTTTTATGGTTCTGGTTATCTCCGGCTATTTATCGGTAATAGGTAATTTGGCCAAAGGCAGGGACGCTAAAAGAAAAAGCGATCTGAGGAAAATCAGCGTAGCTTTTGAAAATTATTTGGATGATAAAGCCTGCTACCCTGAAATAAGTCTTTTACAAACTTGCGGCGGGCAGGGGTTAAGCCCTTATCTTAATGATATTCCCTGTGACCCGCTAACCAAAAAACCGTATTTAGGGCAGGCCGGATTCAAGACTCCGGGATGTAATAACTGGTTTAAGATTTATAGCTTTTTGGAGAATGTCGACGATCCGATAATCGCCAATTTAGGTTTGGGAAATGGGGAAACAGTCGGCGGCGAAGAGATTAACTACGGTGTTTCCAGCGGCAATGTTTCGGTAGCGGATATTATTTGATTTCAGCTATTAGCGAGAACTTGGTCGGTGCTAAATTTTGCAGATTTACAAGATCATCTTTCATCCTCGAAAGGAGATCAGAATGACCAAAGCGCAAAAGTTTAGCAAATATTTAATAATAAATGGTAAATGTTAAGTAAAAGAAAAGGTTTTACTCTAATCGAGCTTTTGGTAGTAATGGCAATTTTGGCTATTTTATCGACGGTTGCTTTCGGCCAATACCGGATCAGTCAACTGAAAGCGAGAGACGCGCAGAGAAAAGGCGATATTGGCAATATTGCCCGGGGTTTGGAGATGTATTATAACGACAATCAAGCTTATCCTCTGTCTGACGCCGCCGGTAGAATGTCGGTGAGCCAGTCAGGATCACTTACCGCTTTAGACTGGGGTTCTGAGTTTGCCACCGACGAGGTAATTTATATGAAGGTTCTTCCCCGGGACCCGACGGCCAGCGGCGGTAATTTGAACTATTGTTATCAAAGCGACGATGGCAGTTATTATAAAATTTTTGTTAAATTGGAAAACGACCAGGATAAAGACTTTGATCTTAATAGGATTCCTGCGGTTGATTATTCCTGCTTGGGGGATGCGGGATATAATTATGGAATTTCTAGTGTCAATGTTACCGTT
>JAHJSD010000045.1 GCA_018830585.1 Patescibacteria group bacterium | reverse complement strand
GTCATCCGACGGGGCTCTGGCCCCAGTCATCCGACGGGGCTCTGGCCCCAGTCATCCGACGGGGCTCTGGCCCCAGTCATCCGACGGGGCGCCCTATCGAATGATAGGGCGAATCCCTTTTTAACAAGTTCATAGCCGAAATAAAATATTTTACGTTTATCTTTTGCTTCTAAAGAATAATCAAATTTATACCGGGTTTACCGGTGATTTAAAAAGAAGAATTGTTGAACATAAAAGAAGGAAGGTTAAGTCTACTAAAAATAGACTACCTATAAAGTTAATTCATTATGAAGCTTATCTTTTAAAATCAGACGCTAAAAGAAGAGAAAAGTACCTTAAGACAACAGAGGGAAAAAGGTTTTTAAAACAGCAAATTAGAGATTTACTTGGTAAAATAAGGCAGTAGTTTTTGGAGGAGTCGCCTAGTGGCCAATGGCAGCGGTTTGCTAAATCGCGCCCTTAACAGGGCCCGCGGGTTCGAATCCCGCCTCCTCCGCAACGTAAAAAGTTGACTAGGCGTAGATAAACACATGAGCACCTTTAGTAAAACAGCATCCGGCATTGTATAATTATTTATGATCAGAGAAACTATTCAGATAGGCGATTCAAGATTAAAGGCTTCTAACAAAACGGTTGAAGACTTTAACAATCCGGCATTGAAAAAGGTTGTTGACGATTTAGTTGATTCAATGAGGGCCAGCGGATTAATTGGCATGGCGGCACCACAAATTGGTGAAAACTGGAAAGTGTTTGTGACCGAACCTCGAGAAACTAAATTTCGGACAGCCGACCAAATTGATGAACTAAGAATCTACATTAATCCAGTAACTGTGGGTCACTCTACCCAAAAAACTGTTATTTATGAAGGCTGTGGAAGTTTACTTAATGGTCAGTTATTCGGACCAGTCAAAAGGCCGAAAGAAATAACCATAGAAGCCTTTGATCAAAACGGCAAAAAATTTAGATTAACTTGCGATGGAATTTTGGCCAGAGTAATTCAACATGAATACGATCATTTAGACGGAATTGAATTTATCGAAAAGATTTATGACTACAAAAAGTTAATGACCGCCGCTTTCTATATTAAAGACATCAAAGGCTCAAAAGAGCAAGTTGAAGCTTCAATAATCACCAAAAAAGCAGCCCAATTTGTATAGGTTGAACTATTTCCAATTCAGAAAATAGGTTCTGACAACGTCAGAGGTTTGCCGCCATCCTTCGCCAGAGGCTACGGAATGGCTGCCGCCTTCGCCTCGCTGTAGCTTGGCTTCGGCAAGACGCAGTCTGGAACCCTGTTTCATACGAAAGAGGCGACAATAATCTGTGTTTCCTGTTTGCCGTCGATCTAATGACCGCGTTTATTTCGTTTTATTCAATTCGATTTGACGTATTCGTTGATATTTAGTTAAGAAGTTAAGTGTATTCAAACTAAATAAAAATTAACATGACTTCATATAATATACAATATTAGTTTGATATTAAGAAAACAGTTCGCATAATAACGAGTTGTGCAAAATTATAATCGTCTAAATTTATGAACAAAATAACGAACGGAAACTTTAAAGATATTATTGATAAGAGAAACGGCAACCTTTGGGTCCTAGGGCATTTCATAGAGCCCGGCTCTCCATTTCAAACCAATGATTTAGAAATTAAATGGGGTCTGCACCATCCCGGCGAATCAAAAGATAGCCCCGGAACCAATCTTCAGTCCAAAACCCTTACTTTCCTAATTAGGGGCAAGGTATCTTTAAAGTTTCCTGACCAAAACCAAGAGATCGTTTTGGAAAAAGAAGGCGACTATACTTACTGGGACAGGGGAGTCAACCATAGTTGGTCTGTTTTAGAAGAAACCCTAATTATCACCATCCGCTAGCCTTCAATTCCTAACGATCAAAAGAAAATTTAGACGATTCTTACTTCTTCGTCGCTTAAGCTCCTCGACCCCATTGCACTTTCAGTCGGAGAGTATCAGGCCGAAAATTTTACTCTCCTCCTTCAGGTCGCACAACACAGTATAGCCGGTTCGTTCGGTTGCACCTCCTCTCTCAAATCGCTATCAATTGTTTTAAAATAAGGCAGTTTAACAATTGGCGACTTCGGCCATACTGAAACGTTAGACAAAATGCCGCTTGCCCTGCATCGAATTTATTCTGGTGCAGGGCTCGCGGCCGTTATCCGAAATTAAAAAAGTATTTTCTTGAGGCCATGAAAATAATTCTAGTTGACGCGATTGGTGCTTTTGTAATCAAGGATGTAGGTGTCTTTGATGATATGTATAAAATGCTTGAGGAGTACCCCAATAGGAAAATCATTTTGACTGGGGCAAATGACGAGCAAATGAGGAAGTTTGGTCTAGACGATATGCCTTACGAAGTGTTTACACTGAAGCACGATCCCGAGAAAACCGACCCAAATTATTACAAAATGATGCTCAAGCATTTTAATTTAGATGCTAAGGATGTAGTCTATTTTGAACATGACAAAGACGCCATCAAGTCCGCGCAATTTGTAGGTATTCAAACATATTACTACGACAGCGAAAAGAGAGATCTAATTAGCCTTAGAAAGTTTTTAACTGAGAATCTTTAAGTAAGCTAGAAAATACTTTTTTAACTTCTCTGTTCGTTCTACTCACTCCGACCCCTCTGCGTTTTCGCTCATTTTCTAATCGATCATTCGCCCAGGATCAGGTCGGACAACACGGTATATCCGGTTCGCCTTCGCCGCTCGGCTCGCGGCTCACCCAAATTTTGGCCTTTTCCAATTTTGACTAACGAAGCTTTGGTTTGGTATTGTATACTACTAGCATATGGCTAACCACACCATACAACTAAATGATCCTGTTACTTTATCCAAACAGGAGTATTTGCGTCTCAAGCAACAAGCTCAAGCTTATCGAACCATGGCAGCAAGAATGTTTGAATTACCCTTGAGAGATTTTATTGATGAAGTCGTGGCTGACTTTAGAGCTACAAATTCTATACAGATGAATTTCTGGCGGATCTAGAAGATGGGCTACGGAAGTCTTCCTATGCTAAAAAGTATGCAAATCAAACCGCTCAAAAAAGACGTTGGTGGAACCATTGGCAAATATAGCTTGAGACGCAAATGGAATAAAGCCAAACAACTTTTTGAGACAAACATTCGTCATCCTTCTTTATACACGGAACTACTTGAACCCCATTGGCGAGGCATTTACTCTTTCCTGCTTGATCGTAAATATCGAGCTTTGTTTTTTATTACAGAAGGTAGAGCCGAAGTTTTTAAAATCACAAAACATTACAAGAAATAAGTTGGGAAAAGGCCAAAACTTCCCATATACGCAAACGTTAGCCAAAATTGACAATTTATAAATTATCAAAAAGAGATGCTTACGAATAGTAAAATTATTGAAGAAGTAATTGGTTGGTATGGAACCATTGCGATTGTTGGGGCTTATGCGTTACTTAATTTTAATGTGATTAGCGCGGGTGGTATGGCATACCAACTTCTGAACGCTACCGGCGCCCTTGGGATAGTCGTTAGCTCCTTCAGAAAGAAGGCGTATCAGCCCGGAATTTTGAATATTATCTGGACAATAATCGCAATAACAGCGATTATTAAAATGATCATTTAAATTCTCAACTCTCCTTCGACAAAGCCTCAGGATTGTAAATCCTTCAATAAGCTCAGGATCGGAATGACAGAAAGAAAATACACTGGCGATAGATTTCTCTTTCTGCTCTGCAGAAATTCGGAATGACGGAAGAAGAACGCTTCGCTTGTTTTTAGTAATCACGATCCTGGATCGTTTCAGATCTTCACTTCCAGGATCGAAATACCCGGTTCGAGGCTTTCGCGTATTGAGGCGAGTCGGCGTGACAGAGAGGGAGAAACCTCGAACACGAGCCCGAATGTGCTTTATTTGGTAAAATATAGAACCGATGATTAAGAATACCGCCGCCTCGGTTAAAACGGCGCTGAAAAAAATAGCCGACCCGGAAAGGGCCAAAGTCCTATCCGGATATTTTAAAACCGGCGCAGGAGAATACGGGGAAGGAGACATTTTTATCGGCATTAAAACCGACCAGTCAAGAAAAGTCATCAAAGAACACCCGAGATTGACCCTTTCCGAAATTAAAAAACTGATTTACGGCAAGGTCCACGAGCATCGCTCCGCCGGCTGGGGAATTTTGGTAAACCAATACTTAAAGGGAGATGAAAAAACTAAAAAGAAAAATTACAAATTTTATCTTGAAAACTGCAAGCAGGCCAACAATTGGGATCTGGTCGACTGCAGTGCTCCTAATCTGGTTGGTGGTTACCTTATGGATCACCCCGGAGAGAAGAAAACTCTTTACCGGTTGGCAAGATCGGACAATCTTTGGCAAAGAAGGATCGCCATTATGGCCACTTTTCCTTTTATTAAAAGGGGAAAGTTTGAAGACACTTTTAAAATCGCTGAAATTCTTTTGAACGACCAGCATGATTTGATCCACAAAGCCGTCGGCTGGATGTTGAGAGAGGTGGGCAAGATAGATCAAAAACAAGAGGAGGTTTTTCTTAGAAAGTACTGCCGGAGAATGCCTAGAACCATGCTTAGGTACGCAATCGAGAAATTTGACCCTGAAAAGAGAAAATTTTATATGGAAAAGTATTAGCCGTGGCAAAAAAACAAAATAAAAAACCAAGAAAAAAGGCGATTGAGGTTAAGAATAAACCGAAAAAGAAAAAAAGGGCTAAAAAGAGATCTTTTGGTTTTTTCAAAAAGGCAAGAGAGAGAGTTAACCGGCTCAAATTTCCGATCGCGGTGGTTTTATCTTTAGCGGCGATAGTTTCTTTCGTCTTAGTGCTCCGCTCTTTACCCTCACCCAAACGGCTCTCCTCCTTCACCTACCCGGCCTCAAACCAGATTTACGACCGGAACGGCAACCTGCTTTACCAGATTTACAATGAGCAAAACCGGACCCCGGTAAAATTAGAAGAACTACCCGATTATGTGATCAAAGCCACCCTGGCAATTGAAGACAAAAATTTTTATAGCCATTTCGGTTTTGATCTTAAAGGAATCAGCCGGGCCTTAATCAACATTGTTTTCAATCGGCGTCTTCAAGGAGGGTCTACTGTTACCCAGCAGTTAGTGAAAAATGCCTTATTAACCCAAAACAGAACCCTAAGCAGAAAGGCGAAAGAGGCGATTTTGACAATTTTGACCGAAATCTTTTACTCAAAAAACCAAATTTTGGAAATGTACTTCAACCAAATCCCCTATGGAGGCACTGCTTACGGTATCGAGGCGGCGGCGAGAACTTATTTTGGCAAAAAAGCAGTCGACCTTGATTTAGCCGAAGCGGCTTTACTGGCCGGGTTGCCGGCGGCGCCGAGCAGTTATTCACCATTCATCCACCCGGACCGAGCCAAAACTAAACAGGAAATTGTTTTGGAAAAAATGATGGAACTGGAATTGATCGATCAGGAAACCTACCGACAGGCCAAAGAGGAAAAGTTAGCTTTCGCTTCTCCGGCAATCAAGATTGAAGCCCCTCATTTTGTTTTTTTTGTTAAAGAACAGCTGGCGGAAAGGTATGGCCAGCAAGCGGCGGAAAGAGGCGGGCTGAAAATAACCACCAGCCTTGATCTTGAAATCCAAGATTTGGCTCAGGCGACAGTGGTCACTGAGGTGGCCAAACTAAAGAGGGCAAAGGTAAGCAACGGAGCGGTTTTGGTAACTAACCCGAAAACAGGGGAAATTTTGGCCATGGTCGGTTCCAAAGATTATTTTTCCGAAGATATAGACGGCAAGTTTAATGTCACTACCGCTTTAAGGCAGCCGGGGTCGGCGATAAAACCGTTAAATTACGCGGTCGGATTGGCTTTAAAGAAAGTAACTCCGGCAACTATTTTTGCCGATATTCCCAGTTGTTTCTCCGGCGGTCCGGAGATTTACTGCCCCAAAAATTACGACGGTCTTTTTCACGGACCGGTGCAGGTGCGCTACGCCTTGGGAAACTCTTTTAATGTTCCCGCGGTAAAGATGCTGGCTTTAAACGGAATTGAAACTTTTATCGCCTCTGCTTCTGCCATGGGATTAGACAGCTTGGGAGAAAGAGACCCTGCCGAGTTCGGGCTTTCTTTAACCTTAGGCGGGGGCGAGGTCAGAATGACCGAAATGGCCACTGCTTTCGGCACTTTAGCCAATTTAGGAGTCAGAAAAAACCTGGTCTCGATCCTGAAGGTCGAAGACCGGAACGGCAAGGTTTTAGAAGAAAAGCAGTTTGACAACGGAGAAAGAGTTTTACCTATGGAAGCGGCTTATTTGGTAAACGAAATTTTGCTCGATAACAGCGCCCGGTCGGCCGCTTTCGGTTCAAGCTCTGATCTGGTAGTCAAAAACCATCCGGAAGTTTCCGTTAAAACCGGAACCACTAACGACAAAAGGGATAACTGGACTGTCGGCTATACCCCCAACTTGGTTGTCGTCGTCTGGGTGGGTAATAACGACAATTCACCGATGGGTTATGTCGCTTCCGGAGTGACCGGAGCTTCGCCGATCTGGAACAAGATTATCACCAAACTCCTGGAAAACCAAAAACAGGAATGGCCCAAAAAACCAGTCGGCATTATCGGCACCAGTGTTTGCAACCTGTCCGGGGCGACCCAGCCGGAAGAAGGATGCCAATCCAGGTATGAGTTTTTTATTGACGGCACTGTTCCTCCAACCCAATCAAGCAGGAAGCAGGTTTTAGTAAACAGAGAGACCGGCTGGGTAATCCAGCCGGGTGAACCGGATGACAACGCCGAGTGGCAAGAGCATGAAGTGATTACCGACCCCTTGGGGGCAATGATCTGTCTTGACTGTCCTGCCCGGGACAAACCGGTGACTTTAAGATACTAAACCGTAACTGGGAATCTGTAATGGGTAATAAAAACTCAAAAATTAAAACGGTTAAATTGTTAGGTCGTTAGACAGAATTGTCTTTTTCGTTATTCTGATCCCGACGTTGCGTCGGGCGAAGAATTTTACCCTGTACCGAATGGTACGGAGTCCCCTGATCGTTGTCATTCTGAGCGTAGCGAAGAATCCCCATGGAATGGGCAACTTGCTTACACAAGGGCCGCGCCCGCCAGACGCTGCCTGCTCGCCATCGCTACGCTCAGGCGTTAGCGGGCGAGAACCGTCAGGCGATGCGGGCAGGGATCCTTCGTCATCATCCGCCAGCTGGCGGATTCCTCAGGATGACGAAGAGATATATTTAACCATTTAGCAATTTAATATTTTTAATTTTTAACTTTTAACCTTCGTATCTTTCCGATTTTCCCCTAACCTTTAACTTTTTCACTTTTAGCTTTTACTTTTTACACTACATATTTAATCTTCCTGTTTAATCAAACTATAAGATGGGATATAATCGGAGTAAGTTCCAACCGGTTTCAAAAATATTATCTCTTGATTATTTCAAGGAAAATGGAGCTCCCACGGACTGACATCCGTGGCACCTTTCATTGTCCTATCAGGGTGAACATTCCGTACCAGAAGACCAATTCATCCATGGTTTTGCGCCCGTGGTCTTCTTGGTGCTGGGACAATAATTTGATGCCAATCCCTAAGGTAAGATCCGGATTGATGTCGTAAGACAGGTTTTTTTATTCCTTGCCATAGAAAGATCTATTTGTTGAATATTATAGGAAAGTGCTTCCAAAGATTTTAGCCCTGTTGGGCAAGCCGGGGTACCGGCTGCTGCTATTTTTGGCCAAGATTCTTGAAAAGGGTTTTTTAAAGCTCAAGAGCGACCTTACCACCAAACCATTGGCGGAAAGACTGAAAAACTTCAGCAAAAAAGCCAAATATATCTTTATCATTCCCCTACTTTACGGGGTAAAAATAATTCTTTACTTCCTTAGAGTATTAGCCGGACTGATTTTTTTGGTAATCAAGCAATTTATTCTTAAACTCAGGGAGATAGTCGTTGAAGCGAGAAAAAAAAGGGTTGAAGCCACAGAAACAAAAAGAGCCCGGACTGTCCGAATTAAAAAATCCGCCAAGAAAAGATCGCTTTCGATCGAGAAAAAAAGGAAGATCGCTTTCGGACTGACTTTTCTCGGAATTATCCTGATGATAACCGGCGCTATTATCAACCTGTTTAAAGATCTACCCTCCCCGGACCGGCTGATCGAAAAAGACCCGCCTCTGACTACCAAAATTTACGACCGCTCTAAAATACTTCTATACAAAATATACCGCGAACAAAACCGGAGCCTGGTTCCTCTGGAAAAAATACCGCCTTATATGATCCAAGCGACATTGGCGATAGAAGACAAAAATTTTTACAACCATAACGGCTTGTCCTGGAAAGGGATTTTAAGAGCAATCAGACATAATCTTTTTTACCCGGAAAAACCGCAAATCGGCGGTTCTACTATTACCCAGCAATTGGTTAAAAACAGTCTGCTTAACAACGAAAAGACATTAAAAAGGAAAATCCGTGAGGCGATTTTGGCAGTCATGGTCGAATCCAAATTTTCCAAAGACGAGATTTTCCGGATGTATTTTAATGAAATCCCCTACGGCGGAACCGCCTACGGAATCGAAGAAGCCAGCCAAAAATATTTTGACAAGCACGTTTGGGAAATAAACACGGCTGAAGCGGCTTTCTTGGCCGGCCTGACCAGAGCTCCAAGCAAGTATTCACCTTTTGGTCCTTATCCGGAATTCGCTAAAAAAAGGCAGGAGCAGGTAGTCGGTGAAATGGTCAAGTCGGGATATCTTACCCCCGAACAGGCAATTGAAATAATCGCTACTCCGCTGAGGTTCACCCGCAAACAGGACCCGATCAAAGCGCCGCATTTCGTTTTCTACATTAAAGAACTGCTGGCGGAAACCTACGGCACCAACGAGATCGAGCAAAAAGGCCTGGAAGTAGTTACCACTTTAGACTGGAAAACACAGCAAATGGCGGAAGAAACCGTCGAAGAGGAAATCGCAAAGCTTACCCCATTGAAAATCGGTAATGGCGCCGTCTTGGTGGTTAAACCTAAAACCGGAGAGATTTTGGCCATGGTCGGATCTAAAGACTACTTCGATTTTGAAAATGACGGCAATGTTAACGTGGTATTGAG
>JAHJSD010000044.1 GCA_018830585.1 Patescibacteria group bacterium | reverse complement strand
GTTGTCTGCTTATCCCACGGTTGAAGATATGATAAAACTCTCCATTTACCAAAGGGGTTACTCTTCTGGGCATATAAAATTATAATAGCACAAGTTATTTCCCGATATGTCAATAGTAAACCACTTCGGAAGTGGACAAACTATTGACAGGATAAACTACTTGGAATATTCCGAATTTATAACTAACAAAATCGGTTGTTTTCTTGATTTAATTAACTCTTACTGTTTTTAGTTTATCGGGAAGATGGCTGGTACTGTTAACAACCACGTTTTCGTATTGGTTTGGAGATATCACGTTAAAGATTGTCACAGAGGCGTTGTCCGGATCATATTTGAAACTTTCCTCCTTCGGAACACTCAATAGAAATGGCATCAAGGCCCTGATCGCCCCACCATGAGTGACAACAACGATACTTTTATCTGAGCTATTACTAACCAGATGTTTAACAGCCTGATTAAGTCTTCGCTCAAACCTTTGCCAAGACTCACCTCCTGGCGGGAGGTAGGCGTATCTTTCGTCTAATCCCATCGGGTCCAAAATTCTTTTAATGTCAGACCAGGGTTTACCGGAAAGTTTCCCCCAGTTCCTTTCATGTAAACCTTCTATTTCCTGGAAAGGAATTACCAACTCCTTGGATAAAATTAGACTGCTCTCAACTGCTCGGCTTTCTTTTGAAGAAAAAATTAAGTCAAGGTTAAACGAGGTAAGGTGTTTTGCGGTTACTCTTATTTGCTGTCTACCTTTTGAATTAAGAACTTCCTGGTCAAAAGAGTCATGAAGCAGACCTTGAGTATTCTTTTCTGTTTCTCCGTGACGAACTAAAATTAACTTCGACATTAGGCCGATTTTAATCAAAAGTAGACTCTAAATCAAACCCCGAGAAATTCGACGACCGTTTTGTCCGATACATTCCGCAGATGCCCCCGTAATCTATCAAGCACAGCTTGGCACTTTTTTCAGTTGTGGAGGCTTCGCCGGACAAGGCGGTCGGGAATGATAAAGAAGACAGGTGGGGATACTTTTTTACCCATACTTTGGATAGCGACTCTCCGGCAAGTTTTAACAGTGAGTCCTTCGACAAACTCAGGGTTATAACCCGCCGAACTGCTCAAGGTAAACTATTATCCGTATTTTGGATAACAGAATTTTTTGAAATGCTATTGATATGGGGAGCCTTAAATCATTTAGGCTTTACTGCCAATAAATATGCACTGGCAGAAATTATTTTGCTTTGGAAAATGGCAAACATCAAATCTTGAGCATCAAACAATCTTACGCCGGCATCTTTTGGATCAACAAGATAGACCCTGTTGCCGTTCAGTCCGGAAAGAACCACGTCATGGGTGTCAAAAGGATCTCCCTGTTTCCCGATAAGAGCAGCATAATTTAGTCTTACGGATAATGGGATTTTATTATTCAGATAAGTTTTTATAATTTTGAAATCCGGTTTTTTGATAGTGTAGTTTACTCCTTCTTTGATTCCTTTAATCGTTGATTCAAGCATTAGATCGTAATACTT
The DNA here is from genome assembly GCA_018830585.1 of Patescibacteria group bacterium. Taxonomy (GTDB): domain Bacteria; phylum Patescibacteriota; class Microgenomatia; order UBA12405; family JAHJSD01; genus JAHJSD01. The sequence goes on along the minus strand of JAHJSD010000044.1, from coordinate 21,421 downwards.
ATCTCGCCGGGAATCTTCTAATTGTTTTTCCAATTTATCTAAAAGCTTATTCACGGGTAGGCAGTCATCTTTTGGATCAGTTAAATAAAGATTAAAAGCATATAGATCAACGTCGAATCCTTTGTGTTTGGCAAACCTGCCAATTTCTGAGAGGAATGAGCCTCCGTCAGGAGTGGCTTTAATTATGAACTTAAATATTTCTTCGTAGGTGACATTTAAGCCATAATACGCGAATATCATCCTCGCGCAAGTTATCGAACAAGCATTGGAGTTCTGTTGTTTTAACGGATTTACCGGTATTAAAATTTTCTTCATCTACCTACGGCCTTATAAGTAACCCCCCTTGTTTTTCCTGCTTTAATTATAAATCCTTTTTCCCGGAGTTGCTTTAAGTCGTTATGCAGAGTCTTGGGATTAACTAAGGGAAAGCGCCGGGAAATAAAATCAAAAGAGCAATAAGGATGATCTTTAATTATTTCCAGAATTTCCCGCCGGCGAAGCAAGAGTGAGTCTTCCGGAAATTCCTCTTTTTTTTCATTCAACTTATCAAGAACCAACCCCGCCTGTTCGACAAAAGATTCCAAAAAAAATTCTATAAACGGATTGGTGTCTCGCGAAGGCTCCAGCGCCTGATAATAGTCTTCCCTGTTTCTATCGATTATCTCTTCGACAGAAACCAAGCCGCGGAAACCGTAGCCAGCCTTTTGCATAATCTGCGCTGAAATTAGTCTTCCTACCCGGCCGTTGCCGTCTGCAAAAGGATGGATTTTCTCAAAAAGAAACTGGAGGACGGCTGCCTTTACGGGAATTTCATCTTTAAAATTATTGGCTAACTGAACAAATTCTTTCATCAATTCTGGCAGTCGAAAAGGCGCCGGGGCTAAGTAAACCGCGACCCCGGCTTGGTTAAAAATCGCCTGAGGTTCGGTCCGAAACCTACCAGTCCCGCCCGAAAGACCCTTGATTGCCATTTGATGCAATTTCTTAATCAAAATTAAGCTTAATTTTTTTGGCGTTTTTGAACTATGAATGTAGCGATAAGCCTTCAACAAATTAAACACTTCTAATTTTTTAAGATCAGCGCTGTTGCCATTATTCGAAACCATCTTAAGGTGCTTTAAACTAAGAGGGTTGCCTTCAACCTTGGCGGAGAAAAGAGCGCTCTTTAAAAGCGACTCCCGGCGTAAACTCTCTTCCACGCTCGGCAAAACTTTAGCCCTCGCAAAAATTATTTTCAGGGCTTCTGTCTCCAACAACAACTTCCTGATTTTTTTGGTTTCCTGATATTTGTATTTCAGCATTTTAAGAAAATATTAGAAGAAGTGAGAATATATTAGAAGATGTTAGAAGAAATTGGAAGTCTAATCAAGGGTTTTTTGTCCTGGTTGTAAGTAACAGGATTTTCTCTAAGCTCCAACTTGGCTTATCGTCTCAACATCTGGGGGTTTTGAAAAGATCCTTTCAAATCATAACAGCTCAGGTAAAAATCACTAACCCGCCATTCACCATCTTTACAGTGATTTAATTTACAATATCGGTACAACGAAACCCGCTACCACAAAGGTTTGAATTACCAACCACGCTAAGGAAAGAGAGATTAAAATCAAAAGCCTCAAATAATCTTTTTCTATTTTTTTCACAAGGAAACAAGCTATTGGATAACCTATTGCTATTCCTTGTGGGCTAATGACATTGGTTAAAAAGAAAATTAAGTATCCAGAGAGTATAAAAAATGGGGTATTGGCATTTGAACCAAAATAAAAATGTTCTATTATTACATAAGGTAAAACCATTAATATCCTAAAGAGGATGAACGTTATAACTTTTTTTCGCGTTGGTTTAAGAAATTCAAGAACATCCATAAATTAATACTTCATTATAACCACAGTTAACCAAATTTCGGATAGCAACCCACCGACAGGCTCAGGGTTATAGCCCACCGAACCGCTTGGGGTAAATTATTTTAGCCATACTTTGGATAACAGCACTTTTCATATTTTTTCCCCGATCCGTCCTCCCATTCTTACTTCTCGCCTTCCGGGTACTATTCGTACACGGCTCGAAGAGCGAACCAGTCAGGAGGACTCCGCTTATCTATCGCTTAACCAAATTCTGGATAGCAACATTGTTTGTACTTTTTCGGTGTACCATCCGATTTAGTCGCTCCGCATGGGCAGGGGTCGTTGCGGCCAGGTTTTAAACCGCCGGAAACAATTGGTTTCACTTCGGGTTGAGCAATAACTGGTTCTGAAGGCTGATCCGAGTTTCCGGTAGTCTGGGGAACGATCATCTGGCCCCGGCCTTCGATCACCGAACCGGGAATCGACTGAGGAGTTTTTACTACTTCAACCCTAAACAATCTCCTGACTACATGGTAATCAATCCGGGCCAACAGTTGTTTAAACATGGCAAAGCTTTCGGTCCGGTACTCTACCAGAGGGTCTCTTTGACCATAACCCCTGAGTCTGACACCTTGTTTTAAACTTTCTAAAGCGGTCAAGTGGTCAACCCAAAGATTGTCTAAAGTATAAAGTAAAACCGACCTTTCAATTTCACGGCAAATTTCACTACCTAACTCCTCCTCTTTCTGCTGGTAATGTTCTTCAACCATCCGGTTAATCTTTTCAATAACAACTTCACGGCTCAAACCTTTAATCTGATTTTTTATTATTTCCCTTTCTTCGGTTTCCTCTATCGGGATCACCTCGGCAAAAGCGATCACTACTTTATCGGCATCAGGCGCCATCGTTTCCGGATCTAAACTTAAATCTACAATTAAAGCTATTTCGGATTTGAGCTTGGTCAAAACCGTTTCTTTTAACCAAGCCGGATTTTCCGAAGAATTTTTCAGAATTTCCTTTCTTTGTCGGTAAATAATTTCTCTTTGTTTATTAACGATATCGTCAAATTCAACCAAACCTTTGCGGATATCGTAGTTAAAGCCTTCGATCTTTATCTGGATCTGCTCGATCATTCTACTGACCATAGCGTGACTAATCGGCATGTCTTCCGGCATATTAAACCGGCTCATTACCGAAGCAATCTTCTCGCCACCGAAAATCCTCATTAGATCATCCTCCAGAGAAACAAAAAATCTTGAAGAACCGGGATCGCCTTGGCGTCCGGAACGGCCCCGCAGCTGATTGTCGATCCTTCTGGCTTCATGCCTTTCGGTACCGATAACATGAAGCCCGCCCAATTCTAATATTTGGTCATGTTCTTCCTGCCAATTAATTAATGATTCTTTCTCACTTTTGAGTTTTGACTTTTGAGTTTTGACTTTTTTAGGCGGCGCGCCGCCTAAAATTATGTCCACTCCCCGGCCAGCCATATTGGTCGCCACCGTGACCGCTTTTAATCTGCCTGCCTGGGAAATGATCCCCGCCTCTTTTTCATGCTGTTTGGCGTTTAAAAGCTGATGGGAAACACCCTTCTTTTTTAAATACCGGCTGACCATTTCGTTATTCTCAATCGAGGTAGTGCCTACCAAAACCGGCTGGCCTCTTTGGTAACAATCTTCTATTTCCGCGGCTACAGCGGCATATTTCGCCCGCCGGGTTTTATAGATCACATCCGGAAAATCAGTTCTGTCAACCGGTTTATTAGTAAGAACTTCGATCACTTCAAGCTCATATATCTTTTTAAACTCTTCCGACTCGGTCAGGGAAGTCGCCGACATACCCGACAAAATTTGATACATTCTAAAATAATTCTGAAAGGTGATTGTCGCCCAGGTTTTCGACTCTCTTTGGATGGTTACTCCTTCCTTCGCCTCAACCGCCTGATGCAATCCATCCGACCAGCGGCGGCCATGCATTAGCCGGCCGGTAAACTCGTCAACAATCAGCACCTGGCCGTCCTTGACCACATAATCTTTGTCCTTTTGAAACAAGGCAGATGCCTTTAGGGAGTTTTCAATATAGTGGATAGTATCGAAATCTTCCTCATACAAATTGCTAACTCCCAACTTTTTTTCAACTTTACGGATGCCGAATTCAGTCAGCATAGCACTTCTGGCTTTCTCGTCAATAACAAAATCACTGCCGGAAAGAAGCTCTGAGGCAAGCTCGGCAAAACGGTAATATTTCTCGGTCGCCTCGCTTTCGGGGGAGGAAATAATCAGCGGAGTCCTGGCCTCATCGATCAAAGCAAAATCAACCTCGTCGACAATGGCGAAAAAATGTTCTCTTTGGACTACTTCGTTTAAATCCCTGGCCATATTGTCGCGCAAGTAGTCAAAACCAAATTCGTTGTTGGTACCGTAGGTAATATCGGACAAATAAGCTTCTTTTCTTTCGATCGGTTTTAAGTGAACCAGTCTGGAATCGTCGGCAGTAATCTTAAATTCAGGATCATATAAAAAAGACTGGTAAGGAATGATACAGCTAACCGATAAACCCAGGAAGTTAAAAATTTGACCCATCCAGCCGGAATCTCTACGAGCCAAGTAGTCGTTGACAGTAACCAGATGGGTTCCTTTGCCTTCTAAAGCCCGAAGATAAAGAGGCAATGTGGCGGTTAAAGTTTTTCCTTCTCCTGTTTTCTGCTCAGCGATTTTACCCTCCCAAATGGCCGCTCCGGCGACCAGCTGAACATCGTAGTGCCTCTGACCGATAGTCCTTATCGCCGCTTCCCTGACCACGGCAAAAGTCTCGGGCATTAATTCTTGCGGATTGACCCCGCCTGCTATCTTTTCTTTAAATTCTTTTGTTTTTGCCGCCAAATCTTTGTCGGAAAGCTTTTTGATTTCCGATTCCAAGACATTAACCTGGTCGGTTATTTTTTGCAGCCTCTTTAACTCCTTTTCGTTATAGTCAAAAAGTTTTTTAACAAAATTAAGCATAGGTAGATTATACAAAATAGGATGATAGGATGAATGGTCCACACCCCGCCCACACCCCCGTCCACACCCGTCCACACCCCCGGGGTGGGTTAGGTTGACACCTAAGTTAGACAAGGTTTATTCTAAAGAAAAGTACCGCAGCTCTTCCAATGATCTTTGATAATCGGCCTGATTATAAGTAAAACTTTTGAGCTCTTCTACCGACGGATAGAATCTGAGGAGATGTTGAGTATCAATTATTCCGCTCCTTTTACCAAGACAGTCCATAAATGATGCCCACTTATAAGTCTCCAAGTCTCTATCGTTTTTGAGAAGATAAGAAGTAATAGGGTTTAGGTGCACATACCGGCAGACGTGGATTAATTGTTCTTCTGATTCAATTCTCACCGCCTTGAACATTGACTGAAATAGCGAACCAGTTCTTTCATATTTTGTATTTATGTACTTAGCGTAACTATTTTGAAACTTACTCAAAAAAATAGACAGCCCTTTTTCGACAATTTCCTGAATCACAAAATGATAGTGGTTTGGCATAAAACAAAAGGCAAGGATGTTAGTCTGGTTTTTAGAACTTTTTTTCAAGTTCTGCAAATATTTTTCTTTTTCTTCTTTTGGCAGCCTCTTGTAGTGAGAAAACCTCAACGAGGGATTGCGGTAAGAATAATAAATAATCAGCTCTATAGCCCTTTGATAATCTTTTCGAGAAAAGAAAATCGGCTGCTTGGCAATACCACGATTATATAAATGATAATACTGCCCAATAGAAAATACTTCCTTGCGATAGGCCACTATTTAAAAATAGATCAAAATTGCCTAGGTGTCAACCTAACCCACCCCGGGGGTGTGAAGGGGGGAACTTGTAATCCTGTCCTTACCAACCAAAGACTGTAAAACCTCCGGGATAATAACGGACCCATCTTTCTGCTGGAAGTTTTCGAGAATCGCCAGAACCAGCCGGTCGGTGGCCATAGTGGCGTTTAAAATATGGACAAACTCTTTTTTGCCCTTAAAATCGGTTTTAGTATCTAATCTTCTGGCCTGATAATCGCCGCAATTACTGCAGGAGTGAGTTTCACGGTAGGCATTTTGGCCGGGAAACCAAACTTCAAGGTCGTACATTCTTCTGTTGGGCTGAGGCAAATCTCCGGCGCAGCAATTTTTAACCTGATAAGACAAACCCAGCTCCCCAACCAGCTCTTCTTCGTTTTGAAGCATTTCAAGACAAATTTGGTCCGATACCTGATAGTCGGGCAGAGAAAAAATATTCATTTCCACTTTGTTGAAAAAATGGACTCTAAACAAACCCCGGGTGTCTTTGCCGTATGTGCCTGCCTCGCGCCGGAAACAGGGAGAAAAATTAACGTATTTTAGCGGCAAATTATTTGGATTAAGCACTTCCCCGCCATGATAGGGCACAACCGAATGTTCCGAACTGCTGATAAAAATCAGGTCGTCTTCGGGAATGGAATAATAGGCGTTGAAAAGATTCTTGTTATCGGCGTAACCGCAGGCCCATTCTGTTTGACTTTTGATCATTGCCGGAGGAATCATGGCATGAAAGCCCTTGTCTGCCAGTTTTTTAAAGGCGTAAAACATTAGAGCCATTTCCAGCAAAGCGGCTTCGTTTTTAAAATAGCCGAACCTGGAACCGGAAAGCCGGCCGGCTTTTTTAACATCGATAATGTCCAATTTTTCCCCCAAATCAACGTGGTCCAGGGGTTTAAAATCAAATTTGGGCAAGTCGCCGACAGTTTTAATAACTACATTTTCAGTATCATCTTTGCCGACAGGAATATCTTCGGCGGCGATATTAGGCAAGCGGTATAAAAGATCCTGCCAGGCCGCTTCAAGATCGGGCAGAGGGGCTTCAAAATCCTGAAGGTCTTGTTTGATTTTTTTGGCTTCTTTAAGCAAAGCTTGATCTTTTGGGTTTTTCTTGATTTGTTCGGTAAGCTGATTTCTTTTTGCCCTGAGGTTTTCTATCTTAACCGTGATTTCCCGGCGTTTTTGGTCTAAATCCAACCACTGGTCGGCTAACTTCGGGTCAAGATTTCTTTTTTTAAGATTTTCTTTGACCTGGTCTATATTCTCCCTGACAAATTTCGGATCTAACATGATTTAAAAACCGTTTTAAAAGCTAACCTGCCTGAATGAGAAAATTATTTGTCCTCGTAGTCACGAAAGGCTCTGTATCAAGCAATTCAGACCCGCCACCAGGGACTACCATTCTTAGCACAACGAATCTTATACCCCTTACCAGCCGATTCTTTTATCCGCGTCTCTATGCCATTTCTTTTCCTGGCGTTTCAAAACTCCGTCGACAACCTCAGAGGGATGTCTCTTGCCTGCTGGTACCGGGATGCTTTTTATTGGGCCTTGTATTCCTTCAACTGGCGGTGTTCCCTCCCCGACCTGAACTGGCGTCACCCCCACCGGAGAGGCTGTGGCCTTTCCTTTTTCTACGTTTTTTCCTCCCACACTTATACCTAATTTCGCTAAATCTACCCCCAAATCATGTTCTGCCCCACCGCCTTGATCTCCATCCATATTAAAATTTATTAAAAAATAATAATGACTAATGTTTTGCAAATTATGATACCCCTGACCACCCCTATGACTCAGGCACAGAGGACGCTTCAACCCCTACTGCTTGCTGTCCCTAAAGGGATCCTTCTCTCCCCGAGGGAGATCAGGATGACGGGAAAACAGAGCTACGCTGTCTGCCTCTCCCCTTGCCAACGAGCAGAAACTTTTCCCCCAACGTTACGTCGGAATCAGAATGACTAAAGCACAAAAAGTCTATTGACTATTTAAAGTCCTAAATCGTCGCTAACTGCCTGCATCGCCTCCAAACATATTTTAACAAATTCCTCTAAAGGAATGCCTAATTTCTCCTGACACAGCTTTATTTCCTCTCTCCTGGTGCCAGCGGCAAACCTTTTGTCAGGAAACTTTTTCAAAACAGAATCAACTGTAACCGTAGCTAACCTTTTCTCCGGCCGGACCAAGGCGCAGGCAACAATTAACCCGGTTAAAGAATCGCAAATGAATAAAGTCCAATCCATTAGGCTTTTTGGCTCTACCCCGGTATTGTGCCAGTTATGAGCCGCCATAGCATGAGCCACTGAATCGGGAACTTCGATTCCTTGTTTTTTCAAAATATTAACAATCTCTATGCCTTGTTTTTCTATGGGCACGCTGTCTTTGTAATCACCGTCGTGCATTAGCCCGGCGAAAGCCCACTTTTCTTCGTTAACCTCTTCTTTTTTGATTTTTGATTTTTGATTTTTGATTTCGCGCGCCAGCGCCGCCATACAAGCCTCGGCAGCAAACATGTGTTTAATAATATTTTTGTTTTCAACCTCTTGATTTAAAATTTCCAGCAGTCTACTTCTTTCCGGCATTTTTAGCTCCTTTCGGTCTTAAAATCGGAAAAAGAATCACTTCTTTAATTGACCAAGTATCGGTAAAAAACATGGTTAGTCTATCAATGCCGATACCAATACCGCCCAAAACCGGCATGCCGTATTCCATCGCCACTAAAAAGTCCTGGTCAACCGGGTGGGCTTCGTCATTTCTCCCCTCCCTCATTGCTTTTTGCTCACTTTCGAAACGTCGTCTTTGTTCAATCGGATCAATTACCTCCGACCAGCCGTCACAAATTTCCTCTCCGCCAATATAGCCCTCAAACCTTTCCACCCAACCCTCTTTTAAACGGTGTTTTTTTGATAAAGGACTGACCTCAATCGGATAATCGATCACCCAAGTCGGCCGGACTAATGTCGACGGAATAAGGTGCTCAAAAATCAGGTAAATTAATTCGCCTTTACTTTCATTCCCTTTCGGCTCAAGCTTTTTATTTTTGGCAAAAAGGAGCAGTTCTTCTTTGGTTGATTTTTCAACATCTATCTTCAGTTTTTGCTTAAACAGGACTGTCATTTCCACCCTCGGCCACTTACCGGAAAGATCAATCTTTTTACCATGAATGGTAATTTCCATTTTTTCAAAAAGTTTTTGAGCCAAGTGTTTATAAAGACCCTCGGTAACATCCATAATCCGCTGATAGTCGGCGTAGGCCTCGTAGAATTCCATCATGGTAAATTCGGGATTATGGGAAAGATCCATCCCTTCGTTGCGAAAATCTTTGCAAATCTCATAGACTTTCTCGTACCCGCCGATGATTAATCTCTTAAGATACAGTTCCGGGGCAATTTTCAGATACATATCGACATCCAAAGAGTTTAGGTGAGTGACAAAAGGCCGAGCATTGGTCCCACCGTACAAAGGCTGGAGTGTCGGAGTTTCCACTTCAACAAAACCCAATCTATCAAGATATTCCTGTATTCTACGAATAATTTTACTTCGCGTTTCAAATCGAGACCGGACGGTGGGATCCAAAAGAAGATCCAAATACCGCTTTCGGTAACGCTCCTCGGTGTCTTTGAATCCATGCCACTGATCCGGTAAAGGCCTGATCGCTTTGGACAAAATTTCAAAGGAGGTGACGTCTATGCTAGTTTCTCCAGACTTAGTTTTAACTACAATCCCTTCAACTCCGAGGAAATCACCAACATCCAGGAGTTTAAGCACGAGAAAGTTGTCTTTGCCTAAATTGTTTTCCTGAAACCAAAGCTGAATTTTGCCGGTTGAATCGACTAAGTCAAAAAACAAGATTCTGCCGTGGCCGCGAATCGCCATAATTCTGCCAGCAGTTTTTACTTTTTTCCCCAAGTTTTTGGAAACCTGAAGACAAGTGTGTTTTTTGTCAAAACGATAAGGAAATGGGTTTATCCCAAGCTGCCGAAGTTTTTTTATTTTTTCTATCCTTTGCTTCCTGATCGTTGACAGCCTGCTTTCAGCCATATTATCCTCTATTATAGCTACTCAATTTCCAAAATGCGATACTCAATCATTCCCCCCGGAGTCTCGATTTTGACCAGATCGCCCTTCTTTTTTCCTAATAGGCCGGAACCGATTGGCGATTGGTATGAGGTTTTACCGTTTAAAGGGTCCGCCTCGCCGTCGCCGACGATTTCGAAATTCCTGACGATGGAGTTGACCTCCACTTTTACTTTATTGCCAATATCAACCTTGTCGGTATCACTACCAGTGCCGTCGATTACCTTAGCTCCGGCCAATTTATCCTCCAAGTCTTCAATTTGACTAGTGACCACGGCAACATCTTCTCTGAGCTGATGATAGGCAGAGTTTTCGGCCAAATCGCCTTCTTGGCGGGCCATTTCCATTTCCTCGACCAATCTGGCCCTTTTTTTCCTAAGGAGATTCAGTTGGCACTGCAATTTCTCTAAACCGACCGCAGTCAATACGCTTTTCATATTTACTCCTTAAATAGCGTTAAATAAATAACAAAATCCTCCCTTAATAAAGAAAAAGCCCCGCTTAGCGGGGCCTAAATTCTTTACCAATTAAGCCCTCCGCCTATAAATAGGGCTTATTAAAAATAATGACGGAAAGACAAGTACTTTTTAGCACGGATTCCCCATTATACCAACCAGTTTACTTTTGTCAAATCTATGGGTACTAAATGTGTACTCAGCTTTCAATTTTAACTGATCTAACCCAGATTAGATCAGTTAAGGTCAGATCAAAACAAGTCTTTTGGCAACAGATCTTTCCCGAGTTAAGGTTCTCGAAACGATTGTTGTTTCTCCCAAGTTAGGGTCAAAATACTCTCCTATAGTATGCGCGTTTTTAACGCCGATCGACGTTAAAAAAAACAACTTGAAACCTAAAAATGAAAAATAATCTTGATTTAAAATTGCCCGGTAACGGCTTACATTTTCCTATAGTGAATCACACCCAGACTAAACACCGGAAACCTTTCTCTCCGGAAAAAAAACTTTTAAAAAACTAAAATGTGTTGAGGATAAATAACCAATTTTAAATGATAAATGAATAAATGATAAAATAGATATCAGCCGCCCCTATCGTCTAGCGGTTAGGACATCGCCCTCTCACGGCGGAAACAGGAGTTCAATTCTCCTTAGGGGCACAAACAAAGATCTCCCCAACCAGGGAGGTTTTTGTTTGTCTAACGGAGATGGGACAGGTCAGTTATACAACATTTTCGGGCCCAAACCCATCTTAGAAGCAATAATTGATTGAGAGGTTTCAAAACATTTATATTCCCTTTCCCGAGGTGTCAACCTATCACACCCCGGGGGTGTGCTAAGTGTGCTAAGGGTGTGCTAAAAAAACGAATTATGCTAAGGCTGGCATAATGGACAAAAAATGGGGCTATAAAATTGTTGACTACGAAAAGAGACTGTGTCAATAAGTATCAACCTAACACACCTCGGGGATCTACCGCCAAATTGTTCCGAACCATCACGATCCTGGATCGGGTTGATCCCCCGAGGTGTCAAGGGCAAGACACCCCGGGGGTGTATTACCGTGTGTACTACCGTTACTTCCGCCAAGCTTTCTTTGGGGTGGATCTGGATGATCGTGTAAACATGGTTTTTCATTACTTTAAGTTCTTCCACCCACCACCAATTAATTTTTACCGCTTCATAGATCAGGTGAGTAACCGTTCTGGCTATTTCGCCTCGGAGCACTCGTTTACGGTACTTTGGTATCCAAACAAGGTGATACATTAACCGGTATTTGGTATGACCTCCAGACCAATATCTAAAACCCATGGGGAAAGTATGCCACAGATTCCACTCCCGCCCCAGTCTAAAGACTAGGGTTTCAAGTAAGGAGGTAATAATATTGGTACCACGGGTAAAACCGAAAGGAATAAGGCCAATAAGGCCAACAAGGCAGACAGGAAAAAATAGGTGTTTATGCCTGAACCAAGAAAACCACGGGTTTTTACCCGTGGGGCTCCATTTTGGATAATCACGATCCTGGATCGTTTCCGGATCTTCGATCCAGGATCGAATTAATCCCCGAGGTGTCAACCTAGTACACCCCGGGGGTGTGCTAGGGGGTGTGCTAGTAACCGGCGCACAGGTCAGGTTGAACTTAGGGTTAGGAAAGGTCCTGATGGAGACGGGTCAGAAGTAAACATCTCTTATCTTCCGGGAGCAAGAACCAATCAGGGAGGAGGCAAAGGATCGTTCTTTGGTAAACTTGCAAGAGCCGTTACCCTCAGGAAGGAGTAACCAATCTTGTCAAAGCAAGGCGGCAAGAGCGAGAAGAACGGCAAAGAAGGCGGCGTCCTTAAACTTTCAAGGCTTCTTTTAAAACCTGACCTACTTTATCGGCAAAGACAAACTCAATATCTTTTTTGACTTTTTTCGGAACATCGTAGAGATCTTTTTTGTTTTCTTTAGGCAAAATAACCTTTTTGATTCCGGCCCGGTGAGCGGCCAAAACTTTCTCTTTTACCCCGCCGATAGGCAAGACCTGGCCCCTGAGAGTTATTTCCCCGGTCATGCCAACATCCTTGAAAACAGGCGTCTTTGTCAAAGCGGAAACCAAAGCGGTAGTGATCGCCACACCGGCAGAAGGACCATCTTTGGAAACAGCCCCTTCCGGGACATGAACATGGAAATCCGTTTTCTGGAAAAAGTCTTTATCTTCAATCCCCAACTGGCGCCAGTGGCTACGGACATAAGACAAGGCGGCATGGCAGGATTCTTTCATCACCGTGCCCAATTTACCAGTCAAAGACATCCTCCCCTTGCCGGGCATTAAAGCCACTTCGATGAAAAGAATTTCCCCTCCCGCCTGAGTCCAGGCCAAACCGGTAGAAACCCCGATTTCATCTTTTTTGCCCTTCAGCTGGTGACTAAACTTTTTCGGACCCAAAAAACGGCGCAAGAGTCTTTTGTTTATTTTCGGCTCGCTTGCCTTGTCTTCAGCAATTTTCCTGGCCACTTTGCGGCAAACCCGAGCAATCACCCTTTCCAGCTCTCTTACTCCCGCCTCACGGGTGTAACCCCTGATAATTTCCTTTAAAATCGTGTCGGCAAAGATTAGATCTTTTTTTCTTAAACCATGCTTTTGGATTTGTTTGGGAACTAAATATTCTTTGGCAATGGCTAATTTTTCTTCGTCGGTATAGCCGGAAAAGTGGATTATTTCCAACCGGTCCAAAAGCGGATCGGGGATGGTACTGGTAACATTGCCGGTAAGAATAAAAAATACCTGAGAAAGATCAAAAGGCACCTCTAAATAATGGTCGGAAAACTCCCGGTTCTGCTCCGGATCCAAAACTTCAAGCAAGGCGGAGGACGGGTCGCCCCGAAAATCACTCCCCAGCTTGTCAATTTCATCTAACATAAAAATAGGATCCTTAGTACCGGCGTTTTTAACACCCTGAATAATTCTTCCCGGCAAGGCGCCTACATAGGTTCTTCTGTGACCTCTGATTTCGGCTTCGTCTCTGATTCCTCCCAAGGAAACTCGGGCGAATTTCCGACCCAAAGCGCGGGAAACAGATCTACCGATTGAGGTTTTACCCACTCCCGGGGGACCGATAAAACAAAGCAGGTTGCTGCCGCTGTCTCCGTTTTTACCTGGTTTTTTCCCGGATCCGGCTCTCTTTCTCAGCTGCATTACCGCCAAATGCTCCAAAATTCTCTCCTTGGCTTCTTTTAACCCAAAATGATCCTGGTCTAAAATTTTTTTAGATTTTTTGATATCCAATTTGGCCCGGCTGGTTTTACTCCAGGGCATCTCTGAAAGCCATTCCAAATAGGTCCGGATATAGCTCACTTCCGGAGAAAAAGGAGACATCTTAGTAAGCCTACCCAGCTCATTAATCGCTTTTTTTCTGACCTCAAAAGGCATTTTAGCTGCCTTAATCTTTTTCCTCAGCTCTTTAAGGTCATCGCTTTCCCCCTCGCTGACACCCATTTTTTTAAGCTCCCTGTTAATCGCTTTTTTCCGCTCTTCCAAAACCGCCTTTTTCATTTGTCTCTCAAACTTAGCCTTGGTCTTTTTCTCAATTGATTGGTCTAATCTCAAAATGTTTATCTCGTGGGATAAACTTTCGCTAACTATCTCCAACCGCTCTTTCAAAGAAACTGTTTCCAGTATTTTTTGTTTCTTGTCAATCGGCAGGTCCAAAGAAAAGGCTACTTGGTCGGCCAGCTCGGAAGCGGGAACGCCTTTGCTGAAATTTACTAAAATCGCCGGATCCATAATTTTACCTAAACTAAAGGCCTTTTTCACTATCCGCAGCAAATGATCGATCAAAACCTTAACTTCTTCGGTTTCCTCGATAATTTCAGTCAAAGTCCTGAACTTTACTCTGATATAAGGAGCATCCCCTAAAAACTCCATTATTTTCGCCCTTCTTAGTCCCTTAAAAACAGCGTGAATTGTTCCATCGATGCGGACAATATGTTCCACCCGGCAAATTACACCGGTCCGGTAAAGATCCTCGCTTTTTGGATCGTCTATACGCGGATCTTCCTGAGCAGAAACCATAATTAATTTATCGCTTTCGAAAGAAGTGACCAAAGCGTCGATTGACTTCTGCCGTCCGAAAACTAACTGAAGATCAATCCCGGGAAAGGCAATCAGGTTTCTAAGAGGCACCAGAGGCAGGATTCCCTCCTTGCCGCTTTCTTTGGTCGGCGGTAAGAGTATAGGCATTTTCTTAGCAGTCTAACAAATACTCTGCTAATTGTCAAACGGTAACTTTTGATATTAACATATTTATAACATTATTTATCATTTAACATTAAGCATTAAACATTAAACATTAAGCATTAAGCATTTACGATTTATGAGCTTACTTACTTGACCCCATTTAACCAGTACGTTTCGATAGATCCTTCTCTCCCTGCGGGAGATCAGGATGACGGAGGGGACCCATCCCTGGGGAGTCAAAGCCCTGCCTGCCGGCAGGCAGGCCACCCCGGGGGTGTTCTCTGAGCGCAGCAAAGAACCCCCGTGCTATAGCAATTTGCTGGCCCCGGGGGGATCCTTCGCCCGCTGCTGCGGGATCAGGATGACAAGGAAGAACAAGGGTTTGCTGTTATAATCTTAACTAATAATGAAAAGCGGAAGAGTTACCATTGTCGGCCGGCCAAACTCGGGCAAGTCAACCCTGATAAACGCCATCATCGGTAAAAAAATTTCCATCGTCACCAACCGGCCCCAAACCACCAGAAAAATAATCCGGGGGGTTTACTGGGACGATCGGGGGCAAATAATTTTCCTGGATACTCCTGGGGTATTTGCCAAAATAAAAGACCCTATCGGCAAAAAGGTGGCCAAGCTCTCTAAAGAGAGTCTTTCCGGAATTGATCTGGTTGTTTATCTGATCGACCGCTGCCGTTCGCGGGGCGAAGAAGAAAACCGGATTTTAGGAATGGTCAGAAAAATCGATAAGCCGAAAATTTTAGTAGTCAACAAAATTGACATTGAAAAGCCGAACCAGATCCACGAATACCTTTTCCTTAAAGAGGAGTTTGATGCAATGATAGAAATTTCCGCTTTGCGGCACCAACATTTAAAAACCCTTTTAGCAAAAATATTCGAGCTTTTGCCGGAAGGTGAAGCGATTTTCGATCCGGAATCTTTTGCCACTTTTCCGGCGATGAATCTCCCTCCGAAAGAATTTTTATCCGAAATAATCAGAGAAAAGGCTTTTATGACTTTAAAACAGGAGCTGCCTTACACCTTGGGAGTGGAAGTGAACCGGATTGAGGAAAAAGAAAACATTTTTGAAATCGAAGCCACTATTTTCACCGACGACGATCATCATAAATCAATTATCATCGGCAAATCCGGAGCGATGATCAAAGAAATCGGCTCCATGGCCAGAAAGGAAATCGAGTTGATCACCGATAAAAAGGTCTTTTTGAAACTGCAAGTGGTTACCGACCGGCATTGGTACCAAAGACTGTCTTAAATCTGCTTTTTGATTTCGGTACCGATATGTCAATAGGAGAATGGTTCAAAGTGAAAAATTGGAAGAGAAGAGTTTCTCGACTCGAGTTTACCCTGAGTTTATTGAAGGGCTGGCTCGAAAGGTAAATAGTCTGGTGGCCGAACGGTCAAGCCTACCGACCCACTTCCATCGCAAAACGAGAAGGCGGATTCTTTTTGAGCCAGCTGTTTGTTTTAGATAAGGGGATTCTTCTCTCCCTTAGGGAGATCAGAATGACGGAAAAAAGGGGGTTTCGCTTTTTCGATATAATCCATCCGAATCTTCTCGGCTCCGCCATGCTCCGCTCGAAGAATAAACGGGTTCGTGTTAAGACACAGGCATGGTGAAAAACCCGAAACCGGAAAGTCAGAAGCTAAGGCGGAACTGGCCGATTCTGGTTCTGATTATCAAACTGGTGGTCGCTCCTACGCCCAACTGCCGGCCTAATTGATAAACCAAAGAACGGACATAGGTCCCCTTGCCAACTTCCATTCTGATTTTAGCTTTGGGACCATACTCAAGCAACGATTGAGGAGTTATCTTAACTCCTTTCGGAAAAGAGGCTTTGGTAAAACTTTCCAGTTTAATCCGATAAATCATTGCTTTTCTTTTGGGCAGGTTTTTAAGATCGACCTTTCCTTTTCTGGCCAAACGGTAAAGTCTCCTGCCGGAAACTTTAACCGCGCTGAAAGCCGGAATTGTCTGCTCAAATTCGGGCACAAACCGCAAAAGTTCCCGGGATACTTTCCCGGCCGATAAATTTTCCAACTTTTGCTTTAGACTTTCGGTAGGGAAAAACTCCGGACCGCCCTCCAAATCCCAAGTAGGGGTAACTACTCCAAAAGAGGCTTCGGCCAAATATTCTTTTTTCATGGCCATAAATTCCGACTGCTTTTTGGTCGCCTTTCCTACCAAGATTATCAAAACCCCCTCGGCCAAGGGGTCAAGCGTGCCAGCATGACCGACTTTTTCGCCAATGAAACGCCGTTTGTATTCGGAAACAACCTGGTAAGAAGTTTTTCCCTTTGGTTTGTTGACAACAAATACTTTTTCCATTTTCTGAAATTTAAAAAAGTGAACTGTCGGGGGTTGCTCCGGAAATTTATTGTTCGAGTCCTTCGACAAGCTTAACAGTGAATATACCGAACTACTCAGAACCACAATTCCTCACCACTTATTCCGGACCATCACGACCTTGGATCGTTTTTCGAATCTTCAATCCAGGGTCGGGTTAAATCGGATTAATCCCTATATGTCAACCTATCACACCCCGGGGGTGTGCTACCGGTTGAAAAATCGCCTCTTTATGATTAGTATATAATACTGACATGCTTCAGGTTAGAAATCTCACCAAAAAGTTCGGCAGTATTACTGCCGTCAATAAGATCAGCTTCGAGGCAAAAGTGGGCGAAGTGGTCGGTTTTTTGGGACCCAACGGGGCCGGTAAAACTACCACTATGAGGCTGGTAACCGGATTTTTAACACCTAACGAAGGAAAAATAACTATCAGTGGGCTGCCCCCAAGGGAAGCCCATCACCTGGTCGGCTACCTGCCGGAAGACAATCCGCTTTACTACCAATTTACTCCTTTAGAGTATCTCCGTTTTATCGGAGAAATGAACCGATTATCCCAAACGCGTTTAGAAAAAAGGCTTGATTATGTGATCAGAAATTTTAATATCGGCCAGGTTTTAAGCCAGACAATCGAAACTCTTTCCCGCGGTTTTAGACAAAGGGTCGGTTTGGCGGCCACTTTGATCCATGACCCAAAATTGGTTCTGATGGACGAACCGACCAACGGCTTAGACCCAAACCAGCAATTAGAGATCAGAAAAATAATCAAAAAGTTGGCTAAGGATAAAGCGGTGATTCTATCGACCCATTTTTTGGCTGAAGCAAAATCTGTCTGCGACCGAGTGATCATTATCCATCATGGCAACATCGCCGCCGAGGAAAAATTAACCAACCTGAAGCAAAAGCGCCAGTCTTTGGTAAAATTGTTTTCCAAATTAACTAAAGAGTAAATCGCAACATGGACAAAAAAAGTCTTTTAACCTTGTTTAAAAAAGAAGTTTATTACAACTATCTGATCTCTCCTTTGGGCTATATTTTTGCCGCCCTTTTCTCGGTAATTTCAATCTGGCTTTTCATTCAGGATCTTTTTTTGATAAACCAGGCGTCTTTATCGCCCCTTTTCAGCCTTTTTCCTTTTTTACTCCTCTTTTTTCTGCCGGCAATCACCATGAACCTTTTCGCGGAAGAAAAAAAGAGCAAAACTTGGGAAATCCTGCTGACACTGCCGACCGGAGAAAAAGAGATCGTCTTATCCAAGTTTTTATCAGCGCTTGTTTTTGCTATTTTTTCGATGTTAATGACAATTCCCCTAGTGGTGGTGGTCGGTATTCTGGGAACTCCCGATTGGGGGACAATCATCAGCAGCTATCTCGGCGTTATCCTTCTGATCGCCTGCTACATTTCTTTGGGAATCTTTTTTTCCAGCCTGACCAAAAATCCGATTGTTTCTTTTTTAGGAAGCATCAGTTTTTTGTTGGTCAACTTCTTTTTAGGCCAGGAAAATACTCTAAGCCGGCTGCCGGTATTTTTAGCCAAAATTATTTCTTACCTCGGCCTGACTTTTCATTATAATTCTTTTACCCAAGGCCGTATTCCCATTTACAGTTTAGTCTTCTTTGTCTCTTGGATTTTTATTTTCTTATGGTTAACGATTGTTTCTCTCAAAAGCCGTGATTATTGAAAAATTGAAAAAGATCCGCCAGACCAAACTTTGGGCAACAACAATAAATGTTGTCCTGACCGTAATTGCCATTAATCTGATTTTAAATTTCTTCCCGATCGGAATTGATTTAACCGCAGAAAAGGTTCATTCGCTGACTCCGGAAACAAAAGAGATTCTTTCCGGTTTAAACGACATTGTTAATGTCAAAGCTTTTGTTTCCGGCAACTTGCCACCTCAGCTGATAACTCAAAAAAAGGTTCTGGAAAATGTTCTTAGCCAGTACAAAAACTTATCTGGAGGAAAAATAAGAGTAACCTGGCTGGATCCGGAAAAAGATGAGACAGTTGCCAGAGAGGCTCTTTCTTTAGGAATAGCTCCGATCCAGTTTTCCTCGATCCAAAAAGACCAGCTCCAGCTGGTTAACAGCTACTTCGGCCTGGTAATCTCCTATGCCGGAAAGTCGGCGCCGATTGCTGTTCTGGAAGAAATTAACAATCTTGAGTACCAGCTGACCAGTGAAATAAAGAAAATCCAAAGCGGAGAACCGGTTAAGATTGGGATTTCCTCCGGATTGGGAGAAACGGAAAGAAGCAGTCTTCAGGGTATCATCAAGTTTCTCTCCTCTAATTACCGGATGGCCAACATTGATCTTTCTGTGAACTCCGACTTTGAAGACCCAGGGATAAAAACCCTGATTTTGGTAGGACCGACTGATAAATTTTCCTCCGAAGCGAAATTGTTTTTAGATCAGCTGTTGATGGATCAAAAAGGGGTGCTGCTGCTTTTAAACCGGGTTTACGTTGACGGAAATCTGATCGCCTCAAAAACAGACAATGATTTAGACGGACTTTTGGACCATTATGGCATTAAGATCAACAACGATTTAGTAATCGACGCTTCTTCCGGTTTTGCCACTTTCAGAACTCAAACAGGCAATTTTGTTGTCCCCTATCCTTTCTGGGTAAAGACCAGGGCTGAAAACAGGGCCTCCGACCTGCCCCCGACCGCGTCCCTGGAATCGTCGATTTTTCCCTGGGTATCCTCAATTTCAATCGACAAAGGGGCAAGGGCTTTATGGAGATCCAGCATCCGTTCAAAAACAAGCAGTCAGATTACTAACGTCAGCCCCGACCAAGACTGGGGTTTTGAAGAATTGGAAAATGAAAATCCCCCAGTTTTGGCAGCGATCCAAACAAGCGGCTTTGACAGTTATTTCAGCCAGGAACCGACCCCGGAAAAAATTGACCTTGCCGGGAAAGAGATCAAAAAACACTCCGATTCGATCAAGTTGGCCGTGGTAGCAGATGCCAATTTCGTCGAGGACCAAACCGCCGCTTCCAACCCGGAAAACATCCAATTTTTACTAAATTTGGTCGATTATCTTTGCCAGGATACCCGACTGATCAATATCCGAAGCAAGACGGTATTTTCCAGACCGCTAAGACCCTTGGATGAAAACCAGAAACAAATAATCAAAACGATCAGTTTGGGCGCCGGCCCGGTTTTGCTTTTAATCAGCGGCCTATCGGTCAGGTGGCGAAGAAAAAAAAGCAATAAGGTTAAACAGGATGATCTTTCTTAAAATGTTAAGACTGCGGAAAGTCAAGGATCCGTTTCTGCTCAGTTTATTTTTTCTGATATTGGCAGGCGCCGGGTTAGCCTGGCTCTACTACCTGCCAAAATTCAGAACCTCTAAGGAAGCTCTCTGGTTAGCGGAAAAGGCGGATGCTATTGATAAAATCAGCATTGCAGACGGCCTATCCGAAACCTTGCTTAAAAAAGAAGGCAGCGCTTGGGTCGTTCTTAGCGAAAAAAACCTGCCGGCCGATACCGAAAAAGTAGAAAATCTGCTTACCGCCTTGACGGAATTGCTGCCCAAAGAGTTGGTTTCCGAAAATGAAAATAATTTCAAAAACTACGGAGTCGGCGCCGGAGAAGCAATTTCGCTTAAGGTCTATCAGGGGGAAATTACTCTTCTTGACCTTTTAATCGGTGACGCCGGACCGAGTTTCACTCAGGATTACATCAGATTGTCCGGCCAAAGCCAAGTTTACCTAAGCAATAATAGGCTAAGGTCAATTTTATCAACCAAAGAATGGAAAAATCTAGTGATTACTAACTTCTACAGCGACGAGGTTAAAGAAGTTGAAATTAAAGGCAAGACCTTTAGTAGCCCGGAGGAAGAGAAATTTAAAGATTTAATTGCTCTATTCACTTCGCTAAGCGGGCAAGACGTCATCAGCCAGGAAGACGAAAGGTTTAATAAAATCAGTTTTGATAATCCGAAAATTGAGATAAAACTAAAAACAGAAAGCGGAGAAATTTTAATCAAACTGGTTCAAGACAAAGAAGGTAATTGCTACCTTAAAAAAAATGAACAAGAGGTGTTTTACCTAATCTTGAAGGAAAAATTTGAACAGATTACCACCGCGGTCGAAAGTTTGCCGACCGGCTAAAGATGGAGTCCCACAGGTACTTCATTTTGGATAATCACAATCCTGGATCGTTTCTTGGATCTTCATTTCCAGGATCGAATTCCCGATGTGTCAACCTAACACACACCCGGTGTGTGCTAAGTGTGTGCTAAAGTGTGTGCTAATAAAAACAGGAAAGCAAATTCTTTATCCAGGAAGGTTTTTTGCCGACGGCTATTTTTTCAGCGAAGAAAAATCCTGTCGATTCCATTACCCCCTCCGGAAAAAGAGAGTCCAAGGGCGAAAGATTAACCTGAAAGCCTTTTTTCTTAAAATAGACAAAACAGCCGTAACCCATACCCGGTCTTAGAGCGACTACCTGGCGGCTGACATAGGAAGCAATGTCCCCGTTTTGGTCAATGGCCAGATAATTTAAAACAGACTCTATTTTACTTTTATTAAAACGAACACCGAAGCTCCGGCCTAAGTTAAGAATTTCTTTTTCCAAAAGCTTCTTCGCTTCCGACAAATCTCTTTCTTTGCCCAGAAGAATCAATTGATCGACTTCTGTT
>JAHJSD010000043.1 GCA_018830585.1 Patescibacteria group bacterium | reverse complement strand
GGTGGTGTCAATTGTTGCCATCACAGTCAAAGTGCCTTCCTGGTTTGGAGCCATGGACCGGCTGTTCGGTGAAAAAGATAATGAGGCGGTATCGGCAGAAGCGGCGCTGCCTTGATACTCTACTCTCTTTTTCAACCGGGAAATAGAAAGAGGCACTGCCACCAAGAGCAAAAGAAGAGAAAGACCGATAACGACTCTTTTCATTACTTTACTTTACTACTTTTATTTTTATCTACAAATAACCAATCAACATGATCACATCCAGCCCGTCGACTCTGCCGTTATGATCAAGGTCGCAAGCGGGACAAGCGCCGAGATTGCCAAAGTAAGAAATAAGATAAATCACATCCAGTCCGTCAACCCAGCCGCTTTTATCAAGGTCGCCGGGAATAGGGGTGGGGGTCGGCGAAAGTGTCTGGCAGCGATTGTCTAAACAAATTTGTCCCAAGCCGCAGTTTTGGCAGGAACCCCACTGGCGCAAAGAGTTGCAAGTTCTGATTTGAGTGTCGCTACAGCAGGCAGTGTCTCCCGGCGTGCATTGCGGAGCTAAGGTCGGGGTATTGGTAGGAATAGAAGTTGGTGAAGATGTTGGTAAGGGTGAAGGACTCGGAGAGGCCGGAGGTAAAAATGGCGGTAATAAAAAATTAGCTTCGTAAAAATAGGTGACTGCGTCATAAAGAGCAACGGTACTATTAATTAAACGTCTTATCTCATGTCGATTAAGAATTCCGTCAACGTATTTTGTGACATTATTAATATCCTGACCAACCTCGTATTTATCAAGCTGATAACTAATATTTAATCCGCCTGTTTCCGGAAATGCCTGATAATCGGCAGACACAAACCAGACATATTTTCCTAATTTATCATTTACTCCCAAATTAAAATATTTAAGCAGGGTGAACGCAGAAATTCCCGAATCAACCGGAGTTCGATGCCAGTCATCAACTCCGTGAACAAAATTTGAATAATAATAGCGATTATTAAAAACCAAATAGGGATTAACGCTGTTTAAGTTGAGACTATCGACCCCGCTTTTCCAAGTTGTCGGTATTGGCTGACCGCGTAATTTATAGCTCAAGCCTGCTTCTGCCACCGAAGCCAAAGTATACAAAGCATAACCGGGATGAGGACAGAGATAATGATTACAAAGCTTAAAACCTGAACCAACAAATCGTTCCGAGAGAGCAGCTTCGATATATTTATTTCCCATGGTTTCCCAGCTTGAATTTTGATAGGCCTTGCCAGCCAACGACAAGAAGGCGCCGGTCCAAGCTATAGTTTCAGAGCTAGTGTTACCCGGGTAAGAAGGCAACTGGTCTATTAAATTATGAATTGTAAACCAATTAGCTTCTGCTTCAAAGATCGATAGGTAGTTGTTATATTCACCAATAGTTACTCTATTTCTATTTAACCAAGCCGTCAAAAGCAGAGGATATAAAGTTAATGGAGAAGTGTTGTATTTGAAATTAGGATTACTCGAATCAACTGCTTTCCATTGGTTACCAGGTTCGTAGTAAGACAACCTCACCTTGTTTGATAGAGCCAAAGAATCAGGACAATAGTCCTCTCCTTTATTCAAGCACAATACCGAAAGAGCAAGAGCTAAATTACTAGCGGTTCTGGAAAGTTGATTGCCATTATCTATGGCGATTTGGTTAACCGAGTAGCCCTGGGGTCCTAAAAAGTCATTTTTATATTTTTGGGTAAAATCTTCAAGTCTTTTTAAACTCATCTGGCTAACGGTAGAGAACGCCGGAATGTCTTCTGACTCTAAAAGATCATAATAGTCGTTGCTGGTTACATTCCAGGTGCAAGCGAGGTTGATTTTATCAATACTGGTTAAGGCGTTGTTTAAGGGCCGATAACCATTAACAGCTCCCAAATAAGTAGTATTAAAACCATCAATTCGGGCATATGTTCCAAGTTCCGTTACCACAATTTCAAACTGATGCCAGCCTGTAGTTCTTAAGATGCCGGTATCAAACCATAGTTTATTACCGGAGCTGTCGCTATATCTGACAAAATAGTTGTTGGGGTTAACAGATTGGGAACCAGAAAGAATCCCAATCATGTAATATTGACCGTCACTACTGTTTTCAACACCCCAATAAGTACCTTTGTTTTCTAAATTATCGAAGTAACGGATCGAAAATTTCTTGTTGGTGGTTAAGGAAATAGCTTTTTGTAATTGAATGTATTCGGGATCAGGAGGCTTCCTTAGACAAAGCGAGCTGCCACCGTGATAAAACTGATCGCTGCAGGTTTTCACTCCAGAAGCTCCACTTAAAGTCTGCCAGCCGGGTAGGGAAGAATTTTCAAAGGAGTCGATCGTATCCCAAGCCACAGCAGGTTTGACTATTTTCTCCCATTTTCCGAAAAGAAACAGGTGTCCGGTCGTGAAAACTAATAAAATTGAAGCCCCTAAGAATATTAGCCCCCGGATTCTTCTCATTATAAATAAACCCCTTTTCGGTTCCAACACTAAAATCCGGCCGAAGCGAAAATTGTCAGATTCCCTGGTCACACTATCCAGCCGAGGACTACTTTGTCCTTCCATAGCCCTGCCTGCCCTCCATTTCGGCGGGCCTGCCTGTCGGCAGACAGGTAAACCGG
Organism: Patescibacteria group bacterium; assembly: GCA_018830585.1. Classification (GTDB taxonomy): domain Bacteria; phylum Patescibacteriota; class Microgenomatia; order UBA12405; family JAHJSD01; genus JAHJSD01. The sequence goes on along the minus strand of JAHJSD010000043.1, from coordinate 9,416 downwards.
CAGGCAAGTTTTCTTGGTTCACGTATAAAACTATAAATAACCAATTAACATTATCACATCCAGGCCATCCACTCGTCCGTTGTGATCGAGATCACAGCCGGGGCAGGCCGCAATATTACCTAAATAGGAAATCAAGTAGACCACATCCAGTCCGTCAACCCGGCCGTTTTTATCAAGGTCGCCGGGAATAGGGGTAGGTGTCGGAGTTAGAGGAATCGGAGTGGGACTCGGGGTGGTGGGAACAAAACACTCCCTTTTAAAATCAAAGCCGCCGATTGTTCTCCCCCGGATACTGTTGTAAGGACACATCTCGTGCTGGATCAGAGAGCCCGCTCCATTACAGATAACCTCACTCCCGGTTGCAGTATAGGAAAAAGAGTCGGTATTGCCAAGAACAGCTGTTCCTGCCCGGACAGCAAATACAGTTGCCGGCGAAAGCAAAGAGAAAAGAATAGTAAAATTGCCGTTAATATCACTGGTCGTCGTCGTCCAGTTGGACGGATTATTACCGTCCTTCGCCCCAACATTAGTGACAATTCCTTGTGTCGGGTTGTTACTGCAATAGACCCGTCCGGTTACCGTTCCGGTATTTGTTGTTGTCGGAGTTGGTGTCTGCGAACGGGTAGGAGTGTTAGTGACCACACTGCTCGGAGTTGGAGCAACCGTACTGGTGGGAATAGACAAAGTTAATTCTAAGTAAACCACTTTACTGGTAAAACCCGGATAATTAAGGCCACCCAACAGAAACAGTTTGTCTTGGTAAACAAAAGCGCCGCCGAGATGAGCCCCAAAGCCATTATTACCTCCCCAAAGCAGTGAATCAAATTGGGTACAATCGGCGCCAGGCTGGCAACCATAAATCTGCCAATCGGCCAAAGACCCGTCTGTTAAAATCTTGGCCCGATAAGTTCTTCCGGTTAATCCGTTGACAAAAATGTTGCTACCCGGATAAGTAGTCTTGGGTAAAAGGCAATTGTCGGTAAAATTGGCGCTTGAACCACCGACAATGTAAAGATAACCGCTATGCACCACCGCCGAGTGATAAGCCTTAATACCCCAGTAATCCAGATCTGCACCACTTCCGGCCTTGTCCTGGACCACATCATCGGGGTGATCACGAACTTTCTGCCAAGAGCCGATCGTGTCGTCGGCATTAAATTTGGCAGTATAAACGTTATTTAACTGGCACCTAAGAACCGATGTATTATTATTGGCTACCTGACCTCCGGAAAGATAAATTCTATTATTGGAGATGACCACAGTAAAGTCAGTAAATCTGTCAACATTTGCAAAAAACAATCCCTGCGGAAAAGCCCCCACTTGCTGCCAAGAACCACCGTTTGATTTTAATATTTTATTATTATACCCGTCAAAATAATAAATATTACCGCTATAAACAAGAGCTTGTCCCCGAGAAGACGAATTTGGCAAAGTCATATCACTGCGGTTGTTCCAGCCGGTCACTGCCCCGGAGCTGTTTAAAATTCCCTGATAGGTGTTCTTTATCCTGTTGCCGGAATAACCGGTAGAGCTACCATCTTCCCCGCCGATACTGAAAATACTACCTTGATAAAGGACAGCCGCGTTACTTCCTAAACGTACCGGAAGATTGGACATATTAGACCAAGTAATGGAAAGGTCATTGTTCAAAACACCCAAAAAAGTCGAGTTCGAAGGATGGTCCGGATAATTAGGGCCTTCCCGGCCGCCAATTAAATATATTCTCCTGTTAGGTTCATCAAAAGCCAGTGAACGGTAAGGCCCGGCCACATAAGGCATTCTGGTAGTTTCCCTCCAGTCGTAAGCCGAAACAGGCAAAGCGAAGAGAAAGAGATTTGCCAGAAGAAGCAGAAAAGATGAAAAAAACTTCCCCGCTCGCTTCTTTGGCCGGTTAGCAAGAAAGAGGTTGTTCAAAAAAATATTGACCATAAAAAAATTATCCCTCTGGCGGCTAAAGCCAAAAAGGGCAGACTCTTTTAACCAAAGATTCCGCGAAACAAATGAAACAGCAAAAAAATCACTATCGGGATCAGCCAAACTAAAAAGAAAATCAGAACCGCTTTTTTAAACGCTTTCGGACTCATTTTGTCCACCTTCGCAGAAAACCACAGCCGTCAGCCGTAGATGCATCTGTTAAATGTTCTGCTTCAACCTTCGCTGAAGCTTCGGTTGACAAGTCGGCGCCTGCCTGCCGGCAGGCAGGGATTTCAACTCCACCGAAGAAGCGAAAGATTCCACATCCGCGAGGATATGGAGTTTCGTTATTAAGGTTAATTTAATCCTACCACAAACCCCTGATCGTGTCGGCCACTTTTTGGCAAAACAAAACCCCGCCCGGGCCGGAAAGATGCAGGTGATCAGCAGTACTGATATATTCCAGTTTTCCCTGGCCGTTTTCATCCATCGACGAATGATAGGCATCGGCCAAAGGATAGCCTTCGGAAGCGGCGAAATTAACCATGTTCTGTAAATATTTTTTAACCGTTTCCGCTCTGGCCCTTTTCTGGTCCGGCGGCCAACCTATACCGTCAATGCCGTCGCCGTAAACCGACGAATTCGGAGCGATGGTACTGGCCAAAACTATTTCCGTTTTCGAAGATACTTTTTTGACCTGATCAATTATTCCGGCAATTAAAAGCCATTGTTTATCCAAACCTTCCTGACTGTCTCCGAAATTGTTATAAGCAAAAGACTCCAAAACTAATACGTCGGGGTTTACCGAAAGAACTGAAGAATAGCTTCCGCTCATGTATTGGTAGCCGTTGGTCAGCCGGAACAAGGCGTATTCCATATCGGTAGCGCCAACACCGAAGTTGTAAAGATTTAATTTCGTTTTAGGAAAATGGTTCTCCAAAGCAGTCCTAAGCTGGGGCAGACTCTGCCGTAAAACATCCACCATCGAGTCCCCCAAAACCGCCACTGTCAGTTCCGGGATCGGAACTGTTACTCCTAAAACTTCCGCCGTCAAAACCGGAGATTCTTTCTCGTCCCTCTCTTGTCCGTTTAAAAAATCCAACAAACGGCCAAAACGGCTCAAGATTGTTTCTTGCCCAAACCCCTCTCTTAGCAAACGGCCGAACATGCTCATCTGAGCCCAAGCGGGTCTTGGCAAAAGAAAAGATAGTAAAAAAATGATGAAAAACCCCTTCTTAATCACATCTCCAGCATAGGTTCAGGGAGTGCCAGTTGTCAATAAAAGAAATCATCCTCCTCCCCTTCTCCTGCCGGCGCTAGCAAAATGGTAATATTTTGTCTCTCCGTACATTGTTTCCCCACCTCTGTGGCCATCAACCACCAACTCCAGCCTTTGACGATCCTGGATCGTCAGGTTCAAACTCTCTCCCGACCACTGGATCTCAGGTTTGACGATCCAGGATCGTCAAACCTGAGATCCAAAATCGAATAAGCTAAAGGCTCGTTTCCTGATTTGGTCAAGTTTTGTTAAAATATCAGGGTGACAAAAAAGCCCATTATCCTTGCCGTCGCTTTTGTCCTGCTGGTTTGGGGCGGATATTGGCTGATTGCAAACCAAGAGACGGCAAAAAACTTCATTTCCCCTCTGAGTGATCAGCAAAAAGAGAGCAAACCAAAACCTCTGCAAAAATACAGTTTTGAAAATCTTAAAAACCGCGATTATCCCGGCAGCGAGATAACCTTGGAAAAAGTAATTAAAGAGGAGGAAAAATATGTCTCATGGCTTTTTTCCTATCTAACGGATAATAAGAAAGTTACCGGCATGCTGAATCTGCCCTTAACTCCGAAATCAAGCCCGTTGCCGGTGGTAGTGATGATCCGGGGCTACGCCGATGACGAGATTTATTTCACCGGTTTGGGTACCAGAAACGCGGCGGCGAAATTTGCCGAAAATGAATTTATCACCCTGGCTCCAGACTTTTTAGGTTTCGGCGGTTCGGATTCGCCTTCCGCCGATATTTTAGAAGCCAGATTTTACCGGCCGGTGACAATCCTCAACTTGATCGCTTCAATAAGAAACCTTCCCCAAGCCGACCCGGAGAAAATATTCTTATGGGGACACTCCAACGGCGGTCAGATCGCTTTATCCGTTTTAGAAATAAGCAAAAAAAATTATCCGACTGCCCTTTGGGCCCCGGTAACGGAAAAGTTCCCGGATTCGGTTCTCCGCTATATGGACGAGTATGAAAAATTAGACGAACTGGGAAAAGAAGTCTATGATAAAATTTCCGGCTTTAAAAACGACTACCAAGCTTCGCTGTTTTCGATTGAAACTTTTTTAACCGATATTGCAACGCCTATCCAACTCCAGCGAGGAGGCATTGACAGTTTGGTACCTCAAAAGTGGTCCGATGATTTTGTTGATCAAATGCAACAATTAGGCAAAGAGATCAGCTATTTTGTTTATCCCGAAAGCGATCACAACTTAAAACGGGACTGGGATGAAGTGGTTGAAAGAGATTTAGAGTTTTTCAAAAAATATCTTTAACTGAAATCACTCAAGCGGCACATCTTCCCAGGTTTTTTTCCTTCTGGTCTTTCGAGATCTTTCTAATCTAAGAAGGCCCCGGCGGGCCAAAACGTTACGGCCAACCTGACGCCAATGACTGGTTCTTTTTCTAGCCCTCTTAAGAGTCCCTCCAACCGTGCTGTAAGTAGCTGCCCCACCCTCAACATAATTCTGCTGACTCCGTCGTGCTGTCCGCTCGAATGTGGTCGAGTAATGAGCGCTGGGGTCATTAACTCCAAGCCTATCAACATGACCAGGGTCAACAACGCTGGCATCTATTACCACTCCTATGCCTTTTCTCTCATCCCAAGCTATTACTGCTTTACTCCTCCTGGGCGCAGTTACTTCCGCCAAACGACCTCTCCCCACAAGTACACCGGTTCTTACATGTATTCTACCTGACCTGACTACCCCGCCACCGGGAATATCCCTTCTTTGAACCACTCTGCCAAGTTCCGGGGAAAGGTCCGAGATGTTCACTCTTTCCCCTTCCGGCTTTAATCCCTTTGACCCTCCCTTTTGCGCTCCGGCTACTCGCTGAAGCGAGGTCAGAACCTCTTGGGATTGATCCCTCCGCCGCTCCTCCTCGGTTACTCCCCCACCCACCTCCTGCAAAACATCCTTGCTGGAATAACTTATTTCTCCTGGCCCTTCTCTTCGTTTTTCTTTTCGGCCCCAAGGATCAAAACTCTCAGTCATATTTAATTTTACCACTTTCGCAAGTTTCTCTACACCAGAGACCAACAGCTATCAACCGGCCAGGGCTGAGATTATATTCACTCACCACGGCGCCACCTACTTTTCCTAGGTCTTCTTGGCCTGCTGACAGGGCCACGTTTAGCAAGAACCTCTTCTGCTTCTGAAAAAGAGCCGGATTCATGTTTTCCGGAAAAAGACTCAGGTTTTCTCAATCCGGCGGAAATTACCTGAAAAACCGAGTTCGTGCCGTCCGCCTGAAGTATTCTTTCTCTCTGTGCACAACCAATTACCGGCGCGGGGCCATATTGAGCTACCGCCCTTCTCGCCTGTTTGACAGTCCTTGAGCAAACACTTTGTCTTTCTAACCAACGTGGAAGCTGACCCAAAGTTAGCTCTGTATCTTGTTTACCCATAATAGCAATTATACAAAATCTTCGACCTTACGGTCGGGGTTCTTTTCTTCGTAAGTTTAGTGAAACCTCCCCAGCCTTCAGGCCGGAGACTCTCCCTTAGAAAGGCTGGAGCAATTACGATCCCGGATCGTTTCAAGTCTTCAATCCAGGATCGAATTCCGACCAAGATTTAAACCCCTCGGGTCCCAAAGGGATCCCTTCGAAATTTTTGCCAAGGCGGACCAAAAGACACTATTCTTTAATATCTCGCGGCACCCTTCTGATTATCGGACTATGGCGATAATGAACCCGAGCTTTGATCACCTTACTACCAGCCATGTGGTCACGGCCGCTGCGAGGTTCATTGCTGACGCGCGACGCTCTTTTACCAGAACCATGAGTATTACCTGTGCTCGATTCTCTGGCAGTAAGAACTTGGAAAAGAACAGCCTTATCCCCCTGACTCGCCGCACAAACAGCTTGTGTCCACCTATCCTCCGTTAACTGCACGCCATTGAATTGTCTTGCAACCCGGCGCGCCTGTCCTACTATTCTAGGGTTAATGCTACCAGCCTCCGCCGCCTCTTCTGCCCAGCGGATAAACTGACCAATGGTTCTCTCCTCCCTCTCTTCACCTTCCTTTCCCATAATAGCAATTATAAAACAGCATGGGTCTTTTGCCCATACTGTCTTCCATTCGGATAATTTCGATCCTGGATCGAATATACCACAGACAAAAGCCAGCACCCCCGGGGTGTCTAAAGATTCTCACCCCGGGGGTGAATCGCTGAAACCCTGTCTGCCGACAGGCAGGCTTTAGCGAAGGAGGGCCTGTCCACCGAAGTTCCGCCAAAGCGGAACGAAGGAGGATTAAAAATCAGCTGTACCTGTGCTAAAATAGCCTTATCATGGACAAGCGCTGGCAGCCGGAAAAATTTGAAGCCGAAATTTACCGAAAATGGGAAAGTTCCGGCTACTTCACCCCGAAAAAAGACCCTAAGAAAAAACCCTTTACCATCATTCTCCCCTTGCCCAACGCCAACGATCCGATGCACATCGGCCACGCCATGTTTACTATCCAAGATATTTTGTGCCGCCGGCACCGGATGATGGCCGAGCCGGTCCTTTGGCTGCCCGGAGGCGACCATGCCGGAATTGAAACTCAATTTGTTTTTGAAAAAAAGCTCCAGAAACAAGGCCAGTCCCGTTTTGATTACGACCGGAAAACCTTATACAAAATGATCTGGGATTTCGTCGAAGAAAACAGAAAAATAAACCAGTTTCAGATGAAAGACTTAGGCTTCTCCTTAGACTGGAGCCGCTACCGCTACAGTTTAGAGCCGGAAATTATCAAACAGGTTTTAGCCACTTTCAAAAAACTCCATCAAGACGGCCTGCTTTACCGGGCAGAAAGAATCGTCAATTACTGCACCCACTGCGGCACTGCTTTTTCCGATCTGGAAGTGGATCACGTAGAAAAGGATGGTTTTCTTTATTATTTAGACTATGGCCCGATTCAAATTGCCACCACCAGACCGGAAACGATTTTTGCCGATGTTGCCGTGGCCGTTAGTCCCAAGGATAAAAAATATAAAAAAATAGCCTGCCAAAAGGCAATCGTTCCTTTGATCAACAAAGAAGTGCCTATTATCGCCGATGAGTTGGTAGAAAGAGATTTCGGCACCGGCGCATTGAAAATCACTCCGGCTCATGACGCCACTGATTTCGAAATCGGCCAGAAACATGGCCTGCCGATAATTTCCTGCATCGAGCTTTCCGGAAAGATGATTAATACCATTAAAGAAATCGACGGACTCTATCCGAAACAGGCGCGGCAAAAGACGATTGATTTATTAAAAAAGGAAAATAAATTAATTAAAACCGAACCATTGCGCCACACTGTCGGCATTTGCTACCGGTGCAAAAACTTAATCGAACCTTTGCCGGTTCCCCAATGGTATGTTAAAACCAAACCGCTGTCCGAAGCGGTAATCAAGTCGGTTAAAACCAAAGAGACCAAAATATTCCCGCCCAGATTCAAAAAAGTTTTTTTAGATTGGATGGAGAATATCAGGGACTGGAATATCAGCCGCCAAATCGTTTGGGGGCCGCAAATACCGGCTTGGTACTGCTTAGATTGCAACCCGGAAATCCAGATAAATTTCATTGATTCAAAAGGGGTTCTGGTATCGGGCAAATACAGCGAAATCAAAGACAAATACCGGTTTGAGGAGATCGAAAGCGGTCTGCAAACTTTAAACGCGCCGATTGAGGCCGAATACTCGATCGAAAAATCAAAAACCTGCAAAAAATGCGGCCAAGGCCATATTTTACAGGAAACCGACACTTTTGATACCTGGTTTTTATCCGGCCAATGGCCGTTAACTACCCTGGGTTTTAATGTTGAAAACCCGGAAAAAAGTTCCCCTGATTTTAAATACTTCTACCCCACCAGCGTTATGGACACGCTTTGGGATATCCTCTTTTTCTGGGTCGGGCGGATGATGATTTTCGGTTTTTATTTAACCGGCAAAACACCATTTGAGTTGGTTCATCTTCACGCTAAAGTGGTTGACGAAAAAGGCCAGAAAATGAGCAAAAGCAAGGGCAATGTGGTTAACCCGACCGAGATTTATCAAAAATACGGCGCCGATGCTTTACGAATGGCTTTAATCTACGGAGTGGCCCCGGCTTCCAATATTGCTTTGTCGGAAAAAAAGATCGAAGCAATGCGGAATTTCTGCAACAAAATCTGGAATGCGGCCAGGTTTATTTTCATAAACCTGGAAATCCCAAATCCCAAATCCCAAATTTCAAACAAATTCCAAAATTCGAAATTCAAAATTCGAAAAGAAGACAGGGAAATTTTAAAATTGCTAAGAAAGACGATTAACTCGGTCAATAAAAACCTGGACGAGTACCGTTTTGGCCAGGCGCTGGAAGAGATCTACCAGTTTTTCTGGCACTATTTTTGCGATCTTTATATAGAAGCGACTAAGAACAGAAAAGAAGAAGCGCTGCCGGTATTGCTCGAAGTGTTGATCACTTCCCTTAAACTGCTCCACCCATTTGCTCCATTCGTCACCGAAAGCATTTACCAGCAATTTAAAAAGGTTTTGCCCAATTACCAATTAACCAAGCCGGAGGCGCTGATGATTGCCCTCTGGCCAGAAGGTATTAGCACTTCAAAACACTAAAATGGGAGAGAGAAGAAGATTGCTGCAGCCAGGATACGGTCAAAGTCCGCCCGAAGAGATCCGGACGACTCTTTCTGAGTTCAGACTGGCCGGACAAAGGAAAGAGGTTCGCCCAATACCAGCCGGAAAAGTCCCTATAGGCGAAATTGTTTACGTGGGACAGGTTCAAATTACCAATCCGGCGGATAGAATCGGCCCGGATGCTCTAATAATACTGACACACGCCAGAAAGATAGCGCCCCAAAGCGAACATCATTTTTTAGATGAATGTTTTTTACCAACCGTCGTCACCCCTAATACCCCGGAGGCGACGAGAGAAACCATCGAGCTTTTACGCGACCGGCTTGTTTATTGTGATCCCGACGATGCCGAAAGACTGCTCGCCCCCCGGCCGCGGCCCCGCCGCCGGCGGGAGAAAAAGAAGCCAATAGAGAAGAAGACCTCCTTAATTTTATGGCCTTCAGAACACTAAAGAGCGTCGCCGAAATGGAAATAAAAAAAATTAATCTGACCTCCGACACCCCCGGGGTGGGTTAGGTTGACACCTAGGGAATAGAGGGTTTTTACACCCTCAGCTCCCCTCTTTTTCTCTCCCAAAATGCTCCTCTGCGGCAGAGAAGAAAATCGGCCTTGCGCCTGTCTTTC
>JAHJSD010000042.1 GCA_018830585.1 Patescibacteria group bacterium | reverse complement strand
AGTTTCGCACTTGTGCACTATAACTGTCATTGCGAGGGAGCGCCAGCGACCGCGGCAATCTCAGTTCGTTTGCCACCAGATCGCCACGCTCTCCCGATCGGATCGGGATCGCTCGCGATGACAGAAAGTGCAAAACTTGTGAGATCTCTTCCCAAAGTCTGAACAGTTACACTACTTAAGGTAAAGCTCTATGGACTTATGGGAAACCACGTGGGGCTATAGTAAGTGGTCCACACAGCTTACCCTCCTGAGCGACACCCTGAACCGCCCCGAGATAGCGTCGGGAGGTTCATGGGGGTAATCAGGCTTTTTCCTGTTATACTATAAAAGGGGCTTATAGAAACCGACAGCGCCACCTGAATTAACCAAAACCGAGATGAGTAAAATTTTAGTTACCGGAGGAGCCGGGTATATTGGTTCACACGCGGTTAAACTTCTTTTGGAAAAAAAATATCAAGTCGCGGTAGTGGACAACTTATGTCGGGGATATCGCCAGCCGATAGCCGCGCTTCAAAAAAAGTTTGGCCGGTCAAGCCTGAAGTTTTACCGGGCAGATCTTAGAAACGAAAAGGAAATGGTAAAGGTTTTTACTCAAGAAAAGCCTGAAGCGGTACTTCATTTTGCCGCCTTATGTTTAGTTAATGAATCGGTAGAAAAACCGGAAAAATATTTTGAAAACAATGTCTGCGGAAGCTTAAACCTGCTAAAAGCAATGATCTTACAAAAAACCAAATACTTGGTCTTTTCCTCTACTTGCGCCGTCTATGGTGAGAGCAAATACCTGCCGGTTGACGAAAAACACCCTCTCTCCCCGGCAAACCCTTACGGCGAATCAAAACTGATCACCGAAAAAATGATCAGCTGGATCGGCGAAAGACATGGAATCAGACAAGTAATGCTGCGGTACTTTAACGTTTCCGGCGCTTCTTCCGACGGCACTATAGGAGACAGTAAAAAGCCGTCTCAGTTATTAATCCAAAACGCGGTCCGGGGAGCTCTGAAAATCGAGCCATTCAAACTTGTCTGCCCAAAAGTAAAAACCCGTGACGGGACACCGGTCAGAGATTATGTTAATGTCGAAGATTTGGCCGAAGCCCATCTTAAGGCCTTAGACTACCTTAAAAGAGGCAACCAGAGTGATATTTTCAATTTGGGTACCGGTCAAGGAAGTTCTGTTTTAGAAATAATAAAACAGGTTCAAGAAATAACCGGAACTAAATTCAAGATTAATAAAGGCAAGGTTAGAAAGGGCGAATATGCCGAGGTTTACGCCGATATTAAAAAGGCAAAAAGCAAATTAGGCTGGAGATCAAAAAGAACGATCAAGGATAGTATCAATTCTTTAGTAAAGTGGTACCAAAAGCATCCAAACGGCTGGGATAATTAACCCTAACCCTCCCCTGCCAACTACTTATTCCAAGAAAGCAAAACCCCGGATGCTTGCCTGGCGGCGAGACAGGTTACGCCGGGGCCGGGGATTTTTGGCCTCAGGAAGTTTATACACGAACCAAAAAAACCATGGTCCGCCGGATAGCGGATTTATCCGTAGATGAATTGGTTTTCTGGTTTGGTATCTTCGCCCCCAACAGGGCGTTTGGATTGGTACCGTAGATTTACCCTGAGTTTATCGAAAGGCTCACTGCTAAACCCGTCGGAGTCAATTTCACCTCCGAGGAATCAAGGTCTACCTCGGAGGAAAAATTGAGTTAATTAATCCGGCCCTGGATCGTGATTATCCAAAATAAGCAGGGCATCTCTTCTCTTGTCATTCCGAGCAACCCCGCAGTTGCTGGCAGGGAAGAATTTTACCCTGTATCGAACTTGCCATGTACCCTACGTGGTGCTATGGTGGTACGGGGCCCCTTGAAACAGCAACTTACTTATTTTAGGGGATCCTTCGTCATCAGAATTCCCCCATACCAGGCGGTACAGGGCTTCGCTCAGGATGACTGGCCAGGGAAATCCAACCAAGCCCCCTACCAACGACACGGGCGATACGGGGCGAAGCGTGAATTCATCAGCTTTAACAAGAGGACACCGGCTTTGGTCTGTGGAGATTTACTTCCAGAAAATCACTTTTTCGATCAGTCTTCTAAACCAGCTTTTCTTCTCCTCAACAACCGGGGCTGCGGCAGGTGGTTTTTGCTCGTAGGCCGTTGGGTGTTTTATTTCCTCGCTTAAATCTCCTTTTGGTAACAATTCCTCAGTGACGCCGATCTCTTGGGATTCGGACTCGGCAGTCACAGTATGCTCGGCATATTGAGGCACACCCCGGTAACCAAAGCCGCCAATTAAAGCATAAGTGCCATGAATCTTTTCCACTACTGCCGCCACCTCGTGGCGGTCGGTAATCAGAAGTGAACTAATGGGGCGCCATCTCTTTTGAACCTGATCGTAGTAATTAAGCCTTAAAGAATTCTCCGGAATTTCCCCTAAAGCGGTCGGATCGTAACGAACAATCAATGTAATCGGCTTGTTCAGATCGGTAAACTCGGCTCCATTCCACCAGGATTTCATTTTCGTTTGATAAGGTCCTCCGGCAATCCACAAAGGCGGAGTCGGTTTTTTAAAACCATCTTCCAACTTAGTAATCCCAAAATCGGCATCCCATTTTAAAGCCCCGGAAGGAATCATCAGAAAGACCCGGTTGACCGCTCCCTCGACAATCGACCCGGTGTCTTTGGGAGCCATTGGTTTAGAAACCCCGCCCGAAGAAGTAGTTCCAGAAGAAACTCCGGACGAAACAGTGGTACTAACACTATTAGGATTAGTCGTCGCCAGGATGGAAAAAGTAGTGAAATGGTTAACGGTAAAGGAAATAGTATTGTTAGTGGTATCGATGGTGGCGCCAGTAAGCCCCTTCCAAACGGAAGTGGTGGTATCCCAGTAGCCATTATCAAGCGTCGATTCGCTGACTGTTCCCAAAGCTGCCTCTAAAAAGGCGTCGGTATAGGGAATAGTTATAGTTACATTATCATTGAAGTTGGAAGTAATCAGGCTTCCGGAATCATCAGTTGCCGCAATTTCGTAACCGATACCAATTGGCGTACTTTTATTTTGGGTGGAAAGCTGGGCAGTTGGCGAAACGCTAACAGTAATATTGTTACCGCTGGCATTACTAGTTGGGTCAATGGCATTAGCGGGAATAGAAAGGCTGAAGCCATTGGAAAGAGTAATTTTTTTGGCATTGGTATGGTCAAAAGTGGTAGAAACCGCATCCGGCAACGTAAACGAGGCTTTGGTAAGAGTTAAATCCTGACTCTTACTGGTCGCGCCAGCCATCGTCACCTTGTAAACCGAACTTTGATAGAAATCAGTGCCTGTTTCATACATCGCCTTAAGGTACCAAGTATCATTTTTGGTAACGTTGAGAGTAAAGTCGCCGCTGAAAGCATTGGTTTCACTGTAGCCACCGGTTTCCGAATAAGCAGAAATAAAAGCGCCCTTTTTGGTGCCGCTTAAATAAACTGAACCGGTAATACTGGCGTCTGATTGACCGAACTGGAGATTGACCGTGCCGGGTGAAGTCGGGCTGACTGTTACTTCGGTCTCACCGGGGTTGATATAACCCATCGACGGCGGCAGGAAAGCCTGAACCATATATTTTCCGGCTGGAACGGAAATTGAATAGTTACCACTGGCATCAGTGGTATTACCCATCATAAACATCGGTCCTCCCGTGGCAAAATCAGAAACCTTGCGGTTGTCGGTAGAAATCCAAACACCCGCCAAAGCAGTCCCGGTCGGGCTAGTCACCGTTCCCGAAATGGTCGAATCAGCGGCACGCAAAGTAACGTTTATTACTCCGGGGTTGCTGGCGTCATTAGCGCTGGTAACCGTCACCTTATTATCTTTGGAAATCGGCTCTGACATATAGTTGTTTTCAGCCGGATCAATGAAATAGCCAATGCCCCAGGTACCCTCACAAACAGAAAGCGTTGTTGATCCGCTGATCAAATCAGAACCATAAAACATTTTAAAGATGTGGCCGCCCGAGCCGTTGTCGGCAAAGATTTCAGCGCGGGAAAGAGTGGTGATGGCAGTACCACTGCTGTTTACAAAATTTACTTTTATTCTGGAATTGTTCGGCTTAACGACGACACTAATTGATGCTGTTTCTCCGGCGGCAACAGTAGCCGCAGTGCTGTCAGCAGCGGTATATCCTGAAGTTTCCGGCGGAAAATCAACGCCGACATTATAAGTGCCAGCCGGCACTTTTAAGGTAAATATGCCGTTGTTAATCGGCGCGCCCATACCCGGACCCATCATTGGCCCGGTACCGGTATCGGCAAAAGCAAAACCCCACACGCCAGGAACATCAGCACCACTACTGCTGACTAACTTTCCTTTTATAGTTGCGTCAGCGGCGGTAACTTTAAAATTGTTGTCAGCGTAAGTATTACCATTCGTTGAGGTAGCGACACTGACCTGCACCGGCGCCCCGGTGTAAATATAATTTGTCTGCGTTTCCGAATAACCACCCATCATCCCCGGATCAGCCATGACATTAATCATCCAGGTTCCCGGTGTTACTTTCATAGTGTAAACACCATTTTCTCCTGAGGTAGCGTTGACAAAATCGCCGCCACCCATCGATCCCATTGGCCCGCCGCCTGGCCCGCTCATCTCGTCAAACTTCTTCATCATTTTGAAAACCTCTACCCTTTGACTGCTTACTCCTTCACCGGAATCATAACTATTGTTTCCATTAATATCAGTCCAAACCCGACCGGAAATGGTATCTTTTTTGTCGATCAATGTCAGGTCACCAACATCATAATTTGCCGTTGATACGGTAATGGCCTGAATATTGGGCGCAGAGTAATCCTGATTCCAAACCTGAACCATAACATTATATGTGCCGGGAGAAACAGAAGTTGAGAATCTACCGGTTTGCCCATCAAGGTTGGCAAAAGTGCCGCAACCTTCTTTAGAGCGAATTTCAACTCCACCCTGGCCGGTTAAAGGAGTACCGTTGGGCAAAAGAACTCTACCACTAACAGTAATGCTCGTTCGCTTAATAGTAAAGTCTGTCTGGCCGCTGGTGTTGGCGCTATTTTTTGTTTCTACTGTTTCGTCGTCAGCAAAGGTAAAAAAACGACCCATGCCGCAATAAGCCCAGTCCGGCGGATTGCTGGGGTCGTAATTCGGTTCCGGTCTGACTCCCCAAGTGCCGCCACCAATGGTCAAAGAATAAACCCCATTGCTATCAACATCATCCTGCGCCCAACCCATTCCCATTTCTTTAAAAGCAACTACACGACCATTGGTTACCGCGCTGCCGCTGCTATCTTTAAGTGTGCCGGTAACAGTCTTTGTCGCCAGTTTATAAGCTATGATACCTAAATCACAAGCATCAGCATAGGAATTACAGGCGCTGCTTCCGGATACTGTCTTCACTTGACCGCTGCTACTTACCTGTATCTGGATTTGATCGGGAACAGTGATTCCCTCATAACCGGTTCCCCAAGGCATTTGGAATTCAATAATATAAGTACCTTCCGATAAGCCGCCCATTCTAAAAACACCGTCGGCATCTGACTGGGTATTTTTAAAACCGGTCGGACTGAAATCCGAGGGCCGGAAACTGACATTGGAATAAGTAACATAATTGTATTGACCACTATCCGCTACCGGATTATCCAGCAAACCAGTAACTTGAATTAACGATAAATTAATCGGCGTAGCATAGTATTTGTCTTTATCTGTTGGTAGGGTAGCGATTTTGTCTGCCGCTTTGGAATAAGTAGTTACACCGTAAGGCGGATTAGCTTCAATGGTCATTATTCCAGTTGGACAAGTTTCCTGACCCGATCCGCCAACATACCAAAAATCATCAGAATAAAAAGACCGGTCGCCATCAGCGTAGGTTCTTGCTCCCCAGAAATTAACTGACCAATCTGAATTATGAAGGCCAACTTCTGCTTTACCGATCGCCGTCACTCCGGTCGGATCCCTTACTTTCAATCTCAAACAATAAGTACCGATGTCAATATAATGCGTCCTAGAAAGAGACTCGTATTGGTTGCTCGAATCATTCGGCAAAAGCCAGTAAATGCTGCTTGACGGACCGAGACCACTTTCAACGCTAAAAGCGTAAGCGCCTGCCTTGCTTGGATTAGTTACATTGGCAACCACTAACCTTATCGCTGCCCCGGAAGGAATTGTCGTCTGGGTTCCATGAATATCGCTGTCGCTTATATAACCGAGGCCCCAAATTAAAAGTCCTTGACTGGAAATTTCTTTGTGAAAATAACCAGCACCGCCAATGTCAATATCCTGCCATCCGCCACCATCATTGTATTGGAAACTACTAAAAGTACCTGTGGCGGTCGCCATGTTGGAAGTTTGATCTCCTCCCTCCCAGGTTGATTTAGTTGGAAGTCGATTTAAATCAAAATTGAAAGTATTAACTCCCTGAGCAAACTCTTGATTTAAAGTAAACTGCAAGGTATAAGTAACACCGGTAGCTCCCACGGCGCTATTGGAAACAGTAAAGGAAGTTATCGTTGCTGCTGGTGGATCTGCCGCCTCAACCAAAGATTCCCTAATTTTAAAAGGCCGGCTTCGCAGTACTACTCCAACCAAAAAAAGCAAAAAGAGAATTAAAAAGTTTCTTCTGTGCAGAAGCTCTTTCAAAAACCACTTGGATCTAAAATTCATCTTCTTTATTCCTCTAACCGCTATCATCTCGCCCTAACCCGAGCTTAATACTTCATTAAAACACTTAATAAGTCATCATGTCAAGAACTCCTTTTTTCAGATTTCTATTTATCCCGCAACAAAACTTATTCCAAGAAAGCGAAACCCCGGATACTTGCCTGGCGGCGAGACAGGTTACGCCGGGGCCGGGGATTTTTGGCCTCAGGAAGTTTATATTTCGAAACTGTCATACCTGAACTTAAGCGAAACTCACCCCCGGAGTGTCTGCCCTGCCTGCCGGCAGGCAGGAGATTTCACTCCGGGGGTGTTGATCGAGGCTTTGTCGAAGGATTATAATCCTGAGCAGTTCGACGTGTGAACCGAAGGACTTGTGTTAAAACCTGTCGAAAGAGTCGAGAAGGATTCGTCTGAGGATATTCCTTGACCTACCCGCCGGCAGGCAGGCAGGCTCGAGCGGTAAATCTCCCCGGCATAAACGTCGGAGCTCCACGAAAGCGAGTAAGAACGAAGGATCCCCTTAGATTGGTAAATTACTAACTCCACGGGGATTCTTCGCTACGCTCAGAATGACCAAGGTCACGATTCTGGATCGAACTAATCCACCCCGGGGGTGTTTTAATTCCCGATGTGTCAACCTACCACACACCCGGTGTGTGAAAGGTGTGAAGGTGTCAACGATCCAAGAGCCGATAAACGGAGAGCGTTTGTTGCGCCGTCTTTTTCCAGGAAAAATTTTGGGAACGGGCAATTCCCGATCTAACCAACTCCGCCCTTAATTTTCCATTTTTCAAAACCTCAGTAATCCCGGAGGCTAAACTGCCAACCTCCGGTTTAACCACAAACGCCGCTTCGCCGGCTACTTCCGACAAACTGCCGCCGTCGGAGCAGACCACCGGGCAACCGCAGGACATTGCCTCTAAAACCGGCAAACCAAAACCTTCGTCGAAAGAAGGCTGGCAATAAACCGAGGCCAAATTGTAAATCACCACCAGGTCCTCGGTCGGGATAAAACCGACCAAATTTAAAAATTTGGAATTACCAATTTTCAATTTGCAATTTTCAAAATAATTTTGAAGCCAAACTAAGTCTTTGTTTTCCGGATGTTTCCTGTCAAAGTTTTCAGTAACCGCCTGTTTGCCCACCACCACCAAAGGAATCTTGATTTTCTGACAAGCTCTTACCAATCCGGAGACGTTTTTGTTCCAATTAACATCACCAACATTAAGAACAAAAACATCGGGGAGTTGATATTTTTGTTTAATTTCCAATTTCCAATTTCCAATTTCCAATTTTTTAAACTCTCTACCCGCAGCAAGCGAGGTAACAAAAATCCGGTCTTGAGGATAACCAGCCAAGCCGGAAATATCATACTTTGAAGAAAAAGAGTCGGTAATAACTAAATCCACCCTTCTAAGAAGCTGTTTTTGAAACCTCCAAAAAAAATCGCCTCTTAGGCCGACCGGATAATGCTTTGGGTACTTAATCGGAATCAGATCATGAATAGTAAGCACTAAAGGAAATTTTCTTATTAAAGGCAAGGTATGAAAAAAAGGCTGAAAGTAAGGAATATGGAGAATGTCAAAGTCCGCCTTTTTAATCTCGTCTTTATTCTTAAGCTCCTTAACTACTAAATCTTTCGGATTTAGTTCCCTAAACCCTTCCAACAACCTTTTAGTATAAAAGCCTATCCCCCTAATCTTGTCATTAGAATAAAGAGGTGATGTATCCAAACCGACAACTATTTTTTTAGCCAGTTTAAAAAAATTAATATTTAAAGGGAACCTGTTTCAAAAGTCATCGCGAACGAGTGAAGCGAGTGTGGCGATCTTGTTTTTAAAGATAGATTGCCGCGTCGTTAACACTCCTCGCAATGACGTAAAGAGTTTTGAAACCAGTTGAGGGCATATTCT
>JAHJSD010000041.1 GCA_018830585.1 Patescibacteria group bacterium | reverse complement strand
CTTAACTAAAAAAGTTTACCTCTCTTTTGAAATTATTGAGGAATTAAATTAAAAATGCTGTTTATTTCCCTTGCCAATAATAGTCAATCGAGTGAACTCTCCACGAGCTGAAACCCCGCACCGTCCCGCAGCAGCGGGTCTGGTGCTGGGGCAAACCTGTGTAACAGCAGATTTGATCTGGTTCATCTATATTAAGAATTAAGGGTCGAGAAGAAATTTGCTTAATTCTTATTTCTTAATTCCAAATTCTAAATCTTTACCTTTACCGCCGGGCCCATAGTGGCCTTTAAAAACATTTTTTCGATATTTACCACGCCGATAGTTTTAATCAGCTCCTCGACATTGGCGATTAGTTCCTTGTCCGGTTGATCCAGTTTTCCCAGTCTCAGGTGGGCGACAGGAGCCTTTTTTTCGGTTTTGATTCTGAACCCTCCTTTTGAAAACTTGGCTACCGCTTCTTCCGGATTTTCAACCAAGGTGCCGTTTTTCGGGTTGGGCATCAAACCTTTTGGCCCTAAAGTCCGGGCGAAGGGAACGATTTTAGCCATCATTTTCGGGCTGGCTAAAAGAACATCAAAGTTGATTTTGCCTTCTTTGATTTCGGCGATAATCTCATCGTTGGCAGTAACGACTCTTTTTCCCTCCTCTTTGGAGTGGGGCAGAACCAGCTCGCCTAAATCGCCCGCTGTTTTGACTTGAATATGGGCCTCTAAGGTTCCGACAAAGGAACTGATTGAGGTTTCTTTTACTAAGGCGATTGCTTTTAAAACCGGGTAAAGCAGGTCTGGATCAACCTTTTTTTTGGCAGACAGGTATTTTTTACCTCTTGATTTCGGCTCTTTTTTTACCTTTTCCTTTTTTTCTTCCTTTGGCTCGGCGTTTTCTTCTTTTTTATCGGTATTTTTCTCTGTTTTTACCGCCTCAACCTTTTCTACCGCATTTTTTTCCTCGGTTATGGCTTCCTTTTTTTCTGCCACGACAGGCTCTTCCGGTTTTTGTTTTTTAAAAGCCGGACGCTTTTTCTGCTCTTTAGCCTCTTCTTTTCCAACAACTTTTATTTTCTTTTTGCCCATCTTTAAAATAAATCCTAAATTTTAATATCTAAATTTTGCGCTGTTATCATTCTGAGCGTAGCGAAGAATCCCTGTGGAGTTAGTGATTCACTAATCCAAGGGGATCCTTCGTCATCAGAACTCCTCAGGATGACACGGGTGGGCAGAATTCCTCAGGATGACGGAATAAAAATGTAAAAC
Organism: Patescibacteria group bacterium; assembly: GCA_018830585.1. Classification (GTDB taxonomy): domain Bacteria; phylum Patescibacteriota; class Microgenomatia; order UBA12405; family JAHJSD01; genus JAHJSD01. Next base: position 11,300 of record JAHJSD010000041.1, on the reverse strand, counting down.
TTCAGAAATCTCTAATCTAAGCCCTAACAGCCAATGTTTAATGCTAAATGTTAAACTTGCCTGCCCCGTACCGTCTGGTACAGGGCCTGCTGGCTTACCTGTCTGCCGACAGGCAGGCCCGCCGACAGGAGGGCAGGCAGGTGACCAAATAATCACAGGATAATTATCCTGTGATTTCTACTCCCATGCTGGTGGCAGTACCGATAATGGTTCTTTTGGCCGCTTCCAGGTCTTTTGTGTTAAGATCGGCCATTTTTCCCTGGGCGATTTCTGCCACTTGGGCCATGGTTAATTTACCGACCTTTTCCCGTTTTGTTTTTTCCGAACCTTTTTGCAGGCCTAATTTTTTCTTGATTAAAGCGGAAACAGGGGGTAGCTTGGTAATAAAATCAAAACTTCTGTCTTCGTAAACGGTAACGATTACTGGGATAATATCGCCTTTCTGTTCTTTGGTTCTTTCATTGTACTGATTAATGAAATCCATTATTGGCGCTCCGTGCTGGCCCAGGGCCGGTCCGGCCGGGGGACCGGGAGTAGCGCTTCCGGCAGGGAGATTCAACTTGACAACCGCTTTTATTTTTTTAGCCACGATTTTTTTAAATTCTAATATCTAAGATATCGAAACTCTAAATAAATTCTAAGGATCAAAATTCAAAACAATTTAAATTTTATATTTTTGAAACTTGCAAAAAATCGAGTTCAACCGGGGTTTCCCGGCCGAAGATAGAAACCAAAACTTTTAATTTGCCTTTTTCTTCGTCTACCGATTCAATTGTTCCTAAAAATTCCGCAAAAGGACCATCGGTAATTTTAACTGCTTCGCCGATAGAGAATTGGGTTTTATATTTCGGTTTGCCTTTTTCTACCGCGGCGACAATTTTTTCCACCTCTTCGTTGAGAATCGGGGTGGGCTTGTTTTCGGTTCCCAAAAATCCGGTTACCCCGGGAGTGGTTCTGATTACCAACCAGGAGTTATCGGTTAAAATCATCTGAACCAAAATATAACCAGGAAAGATTTTTTCCTGGCTTTTGATTTTTTGCCCCTGGCGGATGCTGTATTTATCTTGAATCGGAATAATTACCTCAAAAACCTCATCTTCCAGACCCATGGTTTGAGTCCTTTGTTTTAACGCCTGGGTTACTTTGTACTCATGGCCCGAATAAGTGTGGACAATATACCAGCGGGCATTGGCTGGAGCCTTGCCTCCGCCGATAGGGAAGCGGTATTTCTTTTTGCTTTTCTTAATTTTGGCCTTAATCGGCAGTTTTTTGCTCATCTTAAGGTAATCAGACTGATTAATTTAGTGAAACCAAAATCCGCGGCCCCTAAAAAGGCCCCGGAAACGACCGAAACTAATATTACCACAACTGTCAGCTGAATTAAAGTTTCCCGATTTGGCCAGGTAATTTCTTTAATGATTTTTTTCAAATCGTTTAAGAATTCTTTTACTTTTTTCATCCTCAGTTCAGTATATGATAGCACGGGCAGGGTTCAGATTAAAGTTGAGACGATTTTTGGAGGCGGCCAACGCTTGGAGTGGCCCCTTCTACTGGCTGGCGCTCTGCGGGCGACTCTTGCAAGGTCGTGAACTGGGGTTAATCTGAGTCTTGAAATCTCTGGGTTAAGTGGTTGGTAGATCGTAAAGGCCTGCATTGCCGGACGTATTTGATAGATGATTTCTCTGGCACCAACCCGGTTTCCTTTCTTTGCCTCCGCTGCAACTTGCATCACAACACCACCTTGGCCATAGACTTTCTGATATGCTTCATGAACATTAATTCCACGCAGAGTATTCCAGATAAGATTCCTTCTTTTTCCCACCAGCTATTATATCCTATAATAGCTTATTTTTCCAACCGTCTTGGTTTCTTTCACCAAAAATATTCAACAAGTTCTGCACTTTCTGTCATCGCGAGCGATCCCGATCCAATCGGGAGAGCGTGGCGATCTTGTAACGGATGAACTGAGATTGCCGCGGTCGCTTGTGCTCCCTCGCAATGACAGTTATAGTGCACAAGTGCGAAACTGGTATGTTCTTGGATTGGATAAGGTTAGATGCGAAACAGAATATAGTCTTAGAATTGGCGCCGGGGTAAAATAGGGTTATGATCTCGCCAAACTTTGAAGAAGAAAAAAAACTGATAGAAAATAACTTTTTAGTCTTTGGTATTGACGAAGTTGGTCGGGGAGCCTTGGCCGGTCCGGTGGCGGCGGCGGCAGTGGTTTTTGACCCCTTTAGTAATGGGAAATTGGAGACCTTTTTACAGCAAAAAGGAGTAAATGACTCTAAAATGATTTCTGCGGTCAAAAGGGTAAAACTTTCAAAATTGATAAAAAGATGTTCTCTATCCTGGGGGGTTGGTTTATCCACCGCCGGCGAGATTGATAAAAAGGGGATTATTTGGGCCACTTGCAAGGCGATGCGGACAGCGGTTTTAGCGGCAATCCAAAAAACGAATTTAGAAAGAAAACCTTTTTTGTTGATTGACGCTTTAAGGGTTAAATACGTCCCCGGGGTTGGTCTGGCAAACCAAAAAGCGATTATCAGAGGGGACCAGAAGTCTCTTTCTATTGCCGCCGCCTCAATTGTGGCCAAAGTTTACCGGGATAGCCTAATGGCAAATTTGTCGGAGCGGTTTCCGTTCTATTCAAATTTTGGCTGGAAAAGGAATAAGGGCTATGGAACTAAGCTTCACCGAGAGGCAATAATTCACTTTGGCAAAACTAGGTACCATCGGGAAAGTTTTATTAAGTCGATAAAACTTTGATCTCTGATTTGCTTGAAGATTTGAAACCGAAACGGGAAAACCGAAAATTAAGAGATTATCATCTCGGTTAAACTACGGTAATTCTCGAAGGAAATTCATCATCTTCCAAACTGTCGGTGTTTTTAAAATTTATGCTCCATTTTGATATTAAAATTAGTAGTTGACAAGGCTTAAGACGGCGAGGTTAACTGGTACTATTCGTTTGACTTTCCCAATCATCTGCCCCAGGGGAGGTTTTTAATCCGCTTTTGCTGTTAGGTAAGTCGGCTGGATAACGGAGCCAAGGTTGATCAATTTTTGCCACGGTGGGCTTGGTTTTTTTATCAAGAACTTGATTAGTAATAAAAACAGAGGGATCCGGGAGGGTTAAAACTCTTTGGAACTTCGGTTTTTCTGCCCAATTTTTAAGGGGAGTTTTTAGTTCTTAGTCCGCGGAAGTTTATCTTAAGTATTGGGATATTTTTTAAATAATGGCGCCTGAAAAAAGAAAAACAAAACTGGTTACTAAAGTAAGGAAAAGAAGCGGCAATGTGGTTGATTTTTTCCCGGAAAAAATTTCCGATGCCATTTTTAAGGCGGGTCAGGCCACCGGCGAGTTTGGCAAAAGGTGGGCCAAACAGCTTTCGGATTTAGTGGTAGAGAAACTTCACCAGACTTTTGACGGCCACAGGGTTCCGACCGTAGAACAGATTCAGGACATTGTCGAGGAAACTCTGATGCGCTCCGGTTTTTACCAGACTGCCCGGGCTTACATTCTTTACCGGGCCCAGCACGCCAGGTTGCGCCGGGGAAAACTGCTTTTGGATCAGACTACCAGCCTAATTAAGAGTTATGTTAATGAAACCGATTGGCGGGTCCGGGAAAATGCCAATATGAGTTATTCGCTCCAAGGGTTGAATACTCATATTTCTGCTTCAATCGTGGCCCGCTACTGGCTTCAGGAAATTTACCCTAAGGAAGCGGCGGAAGCGCATATTGACGGTGATTTGCATATCCACGATCTTTCTTTTTTAGGTCCTTATTGTGTCGGTTGGGATTTACAGGATCTTTTGCTTCACGGTTTCAGGGGAGTGCCAACCAAAATCGAATGCGCTCCGCCACGGCATCTAAGAACTGCTTTGGCCCAAACGATTAACTTTTTCTATACTTTGCAGGGAGAATCGGCCGGGGCCCAGGCGCTTTCAAACTTTGATACTTATATGGCCCCGTTTATTTACTACGACAAACTTTCTTATAAAGAAATAAAACAGGCCTTGCAGGAATTTATGTTTGGAATGAATGTCCCCACTCGGGTTGGTTTCCAAACGCCTTTTACCAATATCAGCATTGATTTGGTAGTTCCTCCTTCGATGAGAGACCAGCCGGTGATTGTCGGCGGAGAGCTGAAAGACAGGAATTACGGCCAGTTTCAAAAAGAGATGTCTCTTTTTAATAAGACTTTGGCGGAAATTTACACCGAAGGCGATGCTAACGGCAAAGTTTTTACTTTTCCGATTCCTACTTACAATATTACCGCGGATTTCGACTGGAATAACCGGGATTTGAATCCGGTTTGGGAAATGACCGCAAAATACGGCATTCCTTACTTCGGTAACTTTGTTAATTCCGACATGAGTCCGGACGATGCCCGGTCGATGTGTTGCCGGCTGAGATTGGACAAGCGGGAGCTTAAAAAAAGAGGCGGTGGTCTGTTCGGTTCCAACCCGTTAACCGGCTCGGTCGGAGTGGTGACTTTAAATATGGCCAGAATCGGCTATTTGGCTAAGTCTGAAGACGGATTTTTAAAAAGGACGGCAAAACTAATGGAAATTGCCAGGAGTTCTCTGGAGGTAAAAAGGAAAGTGGTTGAGCGTTATACCGAAAAAGGGCTTTACCCTTATTCAAAGTACTATCTTAGAACGGTCAAGGAGGCTAGAGGGGAGTATTGGGCCAACCATTTTTCCACCATCGGCCTTAACGGTTTCAACGAGGCGATGGTCAATTTTATGGGCAAGGATTTGACCAACAAAAGAGCGGTGAGTTTTACGGCAAAGGTTTTGGATTTTATGAGAAAAATAATTTCTGACTATCAGGAAGAAACAGGCAATCTTTATAATCTGGAAGCGACTCCGGCAGAAGGCACTTCCCATCGTTTGGCCAGAACTGATAAAAGAAAGTTTGGAAATAGAATTAAAGTTGCCAACGAAAAGCAAGTTCGTAAAAGAGGCGCTGCCCCTTTTTACACCAATTCCAGCCAGTTGCCGGTTGACGCCGACCTGGACCTTTTTGAGGCTTTGAAAATTCAGGATCGTTTACAGACCAAATATACCGGGGGAACAGTTTTTCATATTTTCTTAGGCGAGAGGTTAAAGGATATTAAGTCGGTCAAGTCGTTAGTTAAGAAAGTCGCCGATAGTTTTTCCATGCCTTATTTCAGCCTGACTCCGAGCTTTAGCATTTGCCCAAAACACGGCTATATTGACGGTGAGCGCCGGTTTTGCCCTAAATGCGATTTAGAATTGGAAGCGGAAAAGAAAGAGTTAGAAAAGAAAGGTTTTTCGGTAGAAATAGTCGATTAGTTGGTTAACAATTTCAATACTCTAATGATTCGAATCATTAGAGTATTTTAAAGGGGGTGAAGATGAAGAAAGCAAAAAAGGTTCTTTGCCGTCAGCATTGTGAGATTTTTTCCAGAATCGTCGGCTATCTGCGGCCGGTCAGTTCCTGGAACGACGGCAAAAGGGAAGAGTTTGCTATGAGAAAGAAATACTAATTTATTTGGTCATTTATTCATTGACCATTAAACATTCTTTCTTTATTACGAGTTTCGCAGTTCTTGTCATCCTGAACTTGCCCCAAGGGGATCCCTTCGGGGCCGTGCCACGTATCGAATGGTACTGTGGATTCAGGATCATAGCCTTTGAACCCTGTTTGATTCTGAATTCCTCCTTCGCTAATAGCTATGGAAGGACACGGTAAATTCAGAATGACAGTAGGTGTATTGGGTTTGAAGTGCGAAACTCGTGTCTATTTGATCGTTTAACATTTATCATTAAGCATTGGGGATTAGGAATTAGAAAAGCAGACACGCTCTGCTACCTGCCTGCCCTCCTACCGGCGGGCAAGCTGGCAGACAGGGATCTTTTCCTCGCCCAAAGCGCTCCGCGCACTGAAGCGGGTCAGGATGGCGGAGAGAGGCAACCCCGTCATCCTGAGGAAGTTCTTACGACGAAGGATCCCGTCGAGAGAGCAAAGTACCAACGATTAAGGGATTCTTCGCTACGCTCAGAATGACGGGGGGAGTGAGGGGATTTTTCCCCATTCGACAAAGCCTCAGGGTCAGAATGACGGGAAATGGGAGGGGCGTTCTCCTCCGTTCGGTAAACTCAGGCTCAGGATGACGGATGGAGGGACTTTCACCCCAGGGGCAGCCTGCCTGCCGGTAGGCAGGACTCTGATCCCACCGGGGCGTAAACGGTTCTCAACCGAGTCTAACTTGGTTCTCGACAGGTCTTTGATCCTGAGTTTATCGAAGGGTTCGAACATTAGCCGCCCCGTATGTTTTAAACTATTACTGTGCAAATTGCCGGATACTTACCAACCTCTTTGATTGAATGGCCGGGAAAAATTGCCGCGGTTGTTTTTACTCCCGGGTGTAATTTTCGTTGCCCTTTTTGCCATAATTCCCACTTAGTTTTGCCCGAAAAGATTAAAAAGGTCAAAATGATTACCGAATCAAAGATCTTGACCGACCTGAATTCCAGGAAGGACTGGTTAGATTTGGTGGTAGTTACCGGTGGAGAACCGACATTGCAAAAAGATCTGGCCAACTTCTGTCGAAGGGTAAAAGAGCTTAAAATAGAGACAATGATTGAGACCAATGGTGGTTTTCCTGAGGTGGTTGAAAAATTGATAGAGGAAAGGTTGGTAGATTTTTGGGCAATTGATTTTAAAGTTCCCTGGGAAAATTACTCCAGCCTTGTTGGCAATAACATTAGGACCCGCGATCGCGGATCTTTATTGTATCAAAAGGTGAAAAAATCTTTAAAGATTATCTTGAAATCCGGCTTAGCAATTAAAGTTAGAACGACGATTGTTCCGACGATTCACGATCAAAAAACTTTGATTCAAATGACGGAGCAATTGGGGGAGTTAGTTAAAAAACACCGGCCTTCGGCAGAAAATTTTTCCTGGCAGTGGCAGGATTTTCGTTCCGAAAACACCTTGGATACGGACTTCGAGCAAGTAATGCCGTATTCTTCCCGGAAAATAGAAGGCTTTCTATCAGGGGTTGGGAAAAGAACTTCTTTTACGATAGAATACAACAGTTGAATCCGGGAAGGCAGCCTGAGGAAACCTTTGCCTTTTAAGATTCAATTTTAACTTTTAAGTTTTTTATGATGTACCAAGACCTGCATAGCCACACAATCCTTTCTGATGGAAAAACTACTTATCGCCAGTCTCTTGATGCCTGTTTGGAAAACAATATTGGTGTTGTCGCTTTCACCGATCATGATTTGGTCCCGGAGAAGGAAGAGTTGGCCGTTTTGGATAAATTGAGAAACCACCCGACCAAGTGGATTGTCGGCATAGAGATTTCCGCTGATCCGCCGAAAGAGTTGGTTGGTAAGACCGTTCCCAATCTCCATATTATTGGCCTTTTTATTGATCCTGCCAACAAGGACTTGCTTGAATATGGCCACCAGGTAGTTGACGACTGTAACCAAAGGATGAAAAAAATGGTCAAAGCAATGGCAGGGTATGGATTTACCATTTCTTTTGACGATTGCCGGGAAGAAGCTATTGGCAAAACAATGCAGCGCCCTCATTTGGTCGCCGCTTTGTTAAAAAGGAAAGAGAACAGTGAAAGAATGCAATTTTTTATCGATGATTTGAAAAACGCCGGTAAAACCGATCCTAAAAAACTTAAGCTTTACCAGGAGGTGATCAAGGTGATGACGGCCGAGCCCGACAGCCCCTACCGGCAGCCGTTTTATCAACTCTTCCTTTCGGCTAACGCGCCTTACCACGGGGCTTACTCCGAGAGAGAAGTGAATCTTGACTTTGACGACTCGGTCAAATTGATCTGCCGGGCGGGAGGAATTGCTATCTTGGCTCATTGGTCGGAATCTAAAGCCGGTTTTCCTTTGAAAAATGTTGAGAAGATTTTTAAAGAAGGCAGGATTGACGGAGCGGAGATAGTCTATGATCTTTACCGGATTAATTTAGGGGAAAAAGAAGAGCTGAGAGAAGAGCAAGAGTCAATTAAGAAATTGGTGGGGAAATATCATCTTTTGGCCAGCGGGGGAAGCGACGCCCACAATGAGGAAGGGTTTAAAAAGTTTGCTGCCGAAAAATGGATGGTAAAGCAGACCGTCGGTATGGCGGAGAAGATGCTCGAAAGAAAGGAAAATTTGTTTTTAGGCTGGAGTACGGTCAGGTTAGCAAAGGGGTAGTCTGTTATTGAACTTTTCCAAATTAAAAACTAAGATCTAAAAAGCAAAAAATAAAAACACAAAACGTGAAAGATTTTAGATTTTAGTACGAATTTCGCGCTTGCGCTCTGTAACTGTCATTGCGAGGGAGCGCAAGCGACCGTGGCAATCTCAGTTCATCCGTCACCAGATCGCCACGCTCTCCTGATCGGATCGGGATCGCTCGCGATGACAGAAAGCGCGAAACTTGCGTTTAGTTCCTGCTTTTCGCCCTTAGTTTTTAGCTTATAAAATGATTGATCTAAACAACACCCTTTTTACGGTAATTAAAAACAACGGCTGGGCCAGCGTTATTTTAGGTGGGCTAATCGAGCAGGTGATTGTGCCGATTCCTTCGCCGATTATTCCGATGGCGGCCGGTTTTTTGTTTGTTCCTAAAGACAGCCTTGGATTTTTGGCTGTTTTTAAGCAAATCTTTTTAAAAGCGGCCTTGCCTTTTTCGATCGGCTCGACCATCGGCTCGACCATGGTTTATTTGGCCGCCTGGTTTGGCGGCAAATGGCTGATTGATAAATTCAGCAGATGGTTGGAGATCACCTGGGAAGATGTTGAGGCGATTAAGACCAAGTATTTTAAAGGTAAGGCCACCGATGAGCTGGTGATTTTTGCTTCCCGGGCAATTCCGGTGGTACCTTCGGTTCTGTTTTCCGCTGCCTGCGGGGCAGTCAGGATCAAGCCGGTCAGTTTTTATCTTTACACTGCTTTAGGGCTGTTGGTTCGGGGAATGCTTCTTGGCTGGTTGGGCTGGCAGAGCGGGGAAGCCTTGTTTGGCATTTCCGAAGGCTTGGATAAGTGGGAAATGATTCTGAGCATTGCTTTTGTCCTTTCAGGAGCAGTTGCTTTGCTCTGGGCTTACAGCCAAAGGAAAAAATGGCTGGCTTCTTTGAGAAAGACGAAGTAGTTTTTTTGGGGAAGACTTTGTCGGTGATTTGGTCAAGGAACTTCGGGAACTTCGGGACGCTGAACTTCGAACGAACTTCGCGAACTTCGGCTAACTTCGTAACTTCGGGACCTAACTTCTAACTTCGTAACTTCGCTAACTTCGCTAACTTCGGGACGGGGCTGGCAAACTCGTTTGAATCCGTGGAAACCTATCACATCTTTTTAAATTGAGCAGTGTTGAATTTTGCTGAACCCAATATTTCTTCTAAAGATCTAAAGGGGTTGTGCTCCTCCAAGTCTAAATCAATTCCTTGATAAATAAAGTTTAAATAGTTTTTTAAATCTTTCTCTTCTTTGCCTATTAACTCTGAAACACTTTCCTGATGAACAATCCCGTACCCGTTTTTAAAAACGATTTCATTCAGGCTGGAGTAAGGATAGTCTTCCGCCTTAACCGCTAAACCAAGTTTAACCGGGTTAAGATGAATGTATCGTGATAATTCAAAAAAGTAGGATTCTTTTTGGATAACTATACTTTTGAACCGATCTTGAAAAATTGGGCCGCTTCTAAAGTATTTCCTATTAAAGTAGTTGCCATAGCTTGTTAATAACCTGCTCATCAGTTTCGATAACTTTTCTCTTTTTGTTTCGACCAGGAGATGATAATGGTTGGGTAAAAGGCAATAACAGTAGACCCGGTGGTCTAACTCTCCAAGCAAAAACTTAATTTTCTCAAGAAAGTACTGATAATCGTTGTTAGCCAAAAAGACATTCCGTTTATTTAACCCTCGATTAAAAACATGGAAAAAACCGTTTGAAAAATCAAGACGAGCCATCCTAGTCATAAAAAGATGTTAGTACTTTTTCCGCGTTGATGCAAGAATCTTAGCCCCGTCCCGAAATACTCGAAATACGAAATACTTAGCCCCGTCCCGAAATACCGAAATACCGACGCGTTGATGTAATAATCTTAGCCCCGTCCCGAAATACGTGGTCAAACACAATTAGTTTTAAGGGGTGTCAGTAATTTGCTGAAAGTGAGACCGAAAAGGATGTCGATCCAAATCCAGCAATTAATCACCAAAAAAAATATTTCGTCAATTCGTCCCATGGTAAAATTTTGTCAGGAGAGAAAAATTGATTTATGGCTCAATTTCTTGGATATTGGCAATAAGGCAAAGAATAAGGGCGACCTTGATTTAAAAAAAATCAACAATTCAACTTTAGTTTTTTTAGAAAAAGAAATAACTTTTTGGATAAAGAGCATGAATAAACCGGAGTTGATCCTTTACCTAAAAAATACCATTGATTTGATCAGAGGCAAAAAACCAAAATCAATTTCCTGTCCGATGGGAAGTCAAAATTTTGTATTGGATGTTGATGGAAATGTTTATCCTTGTTTTTTAAGAAAGGATTTGTGTTTAGGGAATGCCTATCGTGAAGAATTGAGCAAAATTGTTAAGACTGGCCCTTTAGAATTAAATCAATTTTCGTTACATTCTGCGTCATGCGTTAGGCTTGGCTGTCTTTGCCTTACTAATTCTTAGAATTTTTGTTAGTTTTTAAAAAGTAACGCCGGCTCGATCATTTGATGCAGCAAGGGCTAGTGAACTTTGATTGTATGAAAAAGCTGGTCATCTTAAGATAGTCTCAATATTCTCAATATAGAGATTATCAAAAAAGGAGGTGATTAAATACACCTTCAAGGTGTCAGAATCGCTCACCATCGCTCAGTGCAGGCCCGGAGGGACTTGAACCCCCAGTACAGCTTTTGGAGAGCTGTGGTTTGCCATTAACCGACGGGCCTATGACTTCAAAGAATCTCTAATTTGGAATTTTAAACTATTTTTAACCTTTCTGCCAGTTTTGAGGTGTCTTTCCCTTCTTCGAGCAACTCCTTTGTTTTTGGAAGGAACAGGAAAAGATGCAAGTGTTTTTCCGACAAAGATCCGGATAATCTGCTCCCACCTCGGTCTTTTAGTCCGCCTTCGTGAAAATCCCAAAGCGGTCCCTTTGGCATCCGAGGCTTTTCCTCCTTCGCTAAGAGCTACCCACTTCGTCCTTCGGACTTTGAGGGGCAACGCCGGAAGGACACGGTAGGTTTCGGAGCTTCAATATTGGTTATGCGTTACTAAATCAAAAAAGACATATGTATCTTCGTTTTTGATACCCAAT
>JAHJSD010000040.1 GCA_018830585.1 Patescibacteria group bacterium | reverse complement strand
AGTTTCGCACTTTCTGTCATCGCGAGCGATCCCGATTCGATCGGGAGAGCGTGGCGATCTGGCGGCAAATGAACCGAGATTGCCGCGGTCGCTGGCGCTCCCTCGCAATGACAGTTATAGTGCGCAAGTGCGAAACTCGTACCTTTGATCATTTGACATTTAGAATTTAGGATTTGTTTAAAATTTGTCCCGCAAAGCGGAATCCTGCTCTGCAGGAGATTTTGAACTTTAGACCTGCTTCGTGTTTATACTCAAAAGATTGAAAACTGAATCATTGGGACTTCGTTGCCGCCCTTCGGATGGTCACTCCGGGGGAAACAAGGGGCTTTAGTTGATTTTATCTCCGGCTGTAAATGGAAGAAATTGCGGGAGAGGCTTTTGTCGTTTCGCTATTTTCCAGTTTTACGGCAGTTTTACCGAGCGGAGATCTGTTTTTGGAAATTTGGGTTAATTTGGTGCTCAATCGTTATCAAAAGTAATGATCCTAGTCCATCGTGGTCCTCTTGCTTTTCTTTTTGGTCCCTCCCTCTCAGGCTCTTCTTGTATCAGAATAGAAGCTCTTTGCCCGCCGCGACTCCAGACAGCGACAGATGCGGGAATACCACTGGATCCAAGTTCAATTGCGCCGCTTCCTTCAAATAGCAGGGTTGTCCCTTCTTTGTTGAATTTAGTGGGGTCGAGTTCTATTATTGCCGCTGACCCTTTACGCGTGACGCTCCTGACTTGGGGAGGAAGTATCCTTTTGTCGGTTGTCCCTTCGCCTACTGGATAAGTAGATAGTCTTCCCCTCCCCGGACCCCCTCTTGTTATCTCGACTGGTGACATGGTTAGCCAAAAAAGCTACTTTAACTTTATAAGGATGCGCAAATTATAACTCTGAATCCGGTAAAGGTCAATTTTGCGGGTTTTTAAAGTAGGGTTCGGCCAGCAGTTTAGGACAACGGAATTATCTTTCTATACTGATTAGATCGACCGGCGATTCTTCCTGCTATAATCAGCCAATGAAAAAAATAGGGCTTTTGCTTTTTGCTTTTATACTTCTCTCAGGGTCGGTTCCGGTATTCGCCGCCGAGGATTATATCGTTAAAAGTTTTGAATCGGCGATTACCGTCAATCAAGACACTTCTTTATCGGTCGAGGAGAAAATAGCCGTTGAGTTTTCTGAAGCCCGTCATGGTATTTACCGGGTAATTCCGGTTATTTACACTGCCAATAACAGAACTATCACTACCGGATTAAACCGGCTCTCGGTTACCGGTGCGGACGGTTCCCCGATCCCTTTTGCCGTTACCAGGTTAAACCAGAGCGTCAAAATCAGAATAGGCGATCCGGACAAAACCATTATCGGCCCTCAAACTTATTTAATCAGCTATTCAATCAACCGGATTATTCAAAAATTAGAAGATTTTGACGAGCTTTACTGGAATGTGACCGGATCGGAGTGGACTACCGCGATAGAAAAGGCTTCGGCGAAAGTTTCCTCTCCCTTTGCCGAGATTAAACAATTAGACTGCTTTTCCGGCGGGGCAGGCAGTAAGAGCAAATATTGCGCCGCCGACTTAGTCGGCGCCGACACGGCCGAATTTTTAAGTTTCCAGCTAATTGACTATAGTCAGGATTTTACCATTGTAGTAGGATTGGATAAAAACAATCAGTTAGTTTTTCCCGGATTTTTACAAAAACTTTCCTGGGGGCTTATTGACCACTGGGGTTATTTAGCAGTTACCCTACCCTTTCTGCTAATGGCTTCTTTCTGGTGGTGGTTCGGCAGGGACAAGGAGTATCTCTCAGGCACGGTTTTTTACCGGCCGGATAATCAAAAAGAGAAAACGGTTTCTTTATTCGCCCGGCCTCATTTACCCTCGGTTTATCACCCGATTGACGGTTTTACTCCGGCCCAGGTGGGAACAACGATTGACGAGAGAGCCGATTTAAGGGATATTATCGCCGAGATTGTCGAGTTGGCCCGTTTGGGCTTTCTGAAGATAGAGAAAGAGGAGAAAAGAAGGTTAATCGGTAAAAATGTCAGCTATCTCTTTATTCGCTTGAAAAAAGAGAAGAAAGATTTAAAAAAATACCAGAAGCTAATTTTAGAAGCTATTTTCGCCAAAGGGAACAGGGTTTACCTTTCCGAATTGAAAGATAAGTTTTACAGTCATATCGGTAAAATCCGCAAGGAGATTTACTTGTCTTTAGTCGAGGGTAAAATTTTCCCAAAAAGCCCGCAGATGGTTAGACTGCTTTGGACGGTAGGGGTAATGGTTGGCTACTCGCTGGTTTTGTCCTCGGTGGTGGTTTATATTGCCTTGACCAGAAATTCCGGACCAATCGCTTTGTTTTTCATTTCCCTGCCGGCGTCTTTAGTTTTGGCTCAGGCAATGAGCCGGAGAACGGCTTGGGGTCATTCGGTTTACCGCCAAGCCAAAGGCTTGAAATGGTATTTGGGCAAAGGCAAGTGGCGGGAAGAGGTTGCCGAAAAGCATTTGTTTTTGGAGGAAATGCTGCCTCTGGCGATCGGCTTGGGGGTAGTGGACAAATTGACCCGAGATATGGCCGCCTTGGGAGTGGAGCCGCCCGGTTACTTTACCGGGATTAGCGCCGCTTATTTGGCCTGGGATCTGGGTTCTTTTCAAGCGGCGGCAGTATCAAGCCTAACTTCAGCTCCGGCCCCGTCCGGCCGCTCTTCCTGGTCTGGAGGTTCTGGGTTTTCCGGCGGGGGAGGGTTTTCCGGCGGCGGTTTTGGCGGTGGAGGCGGAGGCAGCTGGTAAACTTATTCTTCTACAACGCTTTTTTTTAAGTCTAAAGCCAGGCCGTTAAAGAAAGAATAAAACTCTTTTAAAGAAAACGGAGCGATGATCTTAGGGTAATCTTTTAGACTTCTTGCTTTGATAAAACTGCCGGCTAAAAAAAGCGGGTCAACTTGCCAAGTAAATTTTTTCTTAAGACCGTTCAGAAGTAATTTTAAAGGAAAGTTCCTGTTTTTTTGGATAAAATAGAAATCAACAAAATCTCTGGCGGCCGCGCGGGTTAAAATCGCGTGTAACTTATTGACAGTGATATCCAAAAGGCTGTCTATTTTTAAATGGTCAACCTTTTTGCCTTCTTTCAGGATTTTAAAGGGAAAATAATGGAACTCCATTTTTATCGGGGAAGTTTTGGCCTTTTCTAAAAAAAAGATTTTGCTCGACAGGCCTTGGCGGTGGCGGTATTGAATAGTTCTTATCTTTGTTTCTTGAAAGACTTTTTCCAATCGGGTCCTTAAGTCAAAATAGGAAATGTCTTTTGCGGTGAAAAAATCGAAATCTTCCGATAAACGGTGGCGAAGATAAAATTCTGCCAAGGCGGTCCCGCCGCTGAAATAAAAATTTTGGCAGATAAAATCATTTTTAACGATTGATCGAAAAACTTTTTCTTGAAACGGGAAAAAATGGTTTTAGGCATCGGTAAGAACTATTTCTTCGAGGTATTTTCTAACCCATCGGTCAATGATTTGGTTTTTGATTTTAGGCCAAGACTGTTTTAAAAAGTTTAAGCTTAACCTCTCTCCCTGAAGGCCGTAGTTAATTAATTGAAGCAGACGCCATTCTTTGTACTTAGCCGGGGCTCTTTTTTTAAATTTGGCCTCGTCGGTTGACCAATTGTACATTTGGCTAATTATACAATGGTTTAGTTTTCTATAGCGGTGGCAGAGGTTGGTAATACTATAAGATTTTCACCAAGGGCCGATAAGCGTAACGTTATAGGGAAATATTAGCTTTCCGGATGGCTAATTGTTAAATGGTCATGTTGTTAAATTGCTAAATTGTCAAACGGATAAACGCAGTTGTTTCCTCCGTCATCCTGAGTCCCCGACGTTGTGTCGGGGCGAAGGATCCCCTTTCAGATCGACAAATTGCTGTAATGAAGGGATTCTTCGCTCCGCCCTGTACCGGACGGTACGGGGCTCCGCTCAGAATGACAGTGGGCGGGGATTCTTCCCCGCCAGCAACTGCGTAGCTTTGGGCGGGTCAGAATGACGATGAATGAGAGGTTCTTCTCCTTCGATAAGCGCAGGCCTTCGGCTCTGAGGACTTCGACGGTGAGCTCTTCGACAAGCTCAGGATAAACTCGTCGAACCGCTCAGTCTCGAAGAGATTATAATTGTGTCGGACTCGCTTGAAAAATAAAACTCTGCTCGATTTTCGATTCCTAACTCTTGATTCTTAAATCATAAATCATAAATCATAAATAACTCGTAACAAGTAACTGATGAACCGTAATTGTTAAATCGTAAATGACTAATGATTAATGATAAATGATAAATAAGGAAAGAATGTTTAATGTTTAATGACAAATGAGAAATAAAGAGAGGCCTGTTAATTTTTCAGGTCTTAGAAAAGGGCTGGTAAACGAACGGAGACTGCTTTTTGAGAAGATTTGGTTGAAAGATACGGACTTCTCTTCTTTCTGACTAATCAGAGATAATTGGCATTAAGGGTCACCCCAGCGCCGGAAAGCCCCCGACGTTTCTGTCGGGGAGGATTCACTTTCTACTCTTACTCCTATCGCGAAGGGTTATGGTATAGACCATAATCGCAATAGCTAAACCAATGATAGCGAGAGTCAGATAGAAGTAGCCAAGATTGTCGATGTTCATGATTATTTTCTTGCTAATAATAAACTGCTTAGCCAAAAAAGAAATAATACTGCTAATCCCAATACTGCCATTCTTAAATTAAATCCGTCAACCAAAAACGGAATCACTACCGAAGCCAAAGAAACCTGGCCAATGTCAGCGCAAATGTCAGAAAGTTTGTTAAATCGGGCATTAACTAATTTCATTAAAAATCATTCTAACACGAATGAATTCGACGATGTCAAATTTACCTGCCAGCCGAAGCCTTCCGACTCGAAGGGTGTAGGATGATTCAAGACCGCCCCGATTGAACTGCCGGAAGAAAAAGAACAGATTTACGATATTGAAGCAGAAGACACTGATAACTTTGTGACAGGATACATTAAGAAAAGTGAGATACTTCCGAGGCAGAGCAAGCTCGTCACAGAGCGGACATCCTTCAAAACTCGTGGAGATTCGTTGATTGAGGCAATAAATGTCAAAAACGATTTTAGAGTCTCTCCGGCTGCCCTGGCTGTTTTTTCCTTGGGAATTTGGTGATGTCTTCCCGGAATTAGCCTCCGGTCCATCTCTCTATTTTAAATTGGTTATCAGGAAGAGGTAATTTTGATTGTGCCCGGTTGTTTATGCGCAAAAGGAGAATGGTTTTTAAAATTGTTTGTTTCAACTATTTTTTCTGCCCCTTGGTCCGAAGGATAAAAGCGCTCCTGAGGCCACGAGGAGAGCTACTGTTTGGTGAGGGTCTAATCTTCCGGTAGCAAGGGGAATTATTACCGAAGTGGCAACGGCCGCGCCTCCAACCATCCTGGTCACTTTTTTAATTCCGGAGTCAACACTTACAGTTGATGCCAATTTTTCTTGCCGCAAAACAACCTCGGCTCTATCGCTTATCCTGGATAGAGTTTTTACAGTTCCTTTTCCCGAAGGGCCAATTTTGTAAGTGGTAACTGTTTCCCAGCCGGCGGTTCTTGAGGATCCTTCCCCTGCTCTATATTTTGGCATGTTTCTGCTTATTATATTAGATTTGGAAACTTTTGGATAACTTTAATACGAACACCTCCGAGGTGATCCGCAGACACCTCGGAGGTGTCTGCGATTAAAAGTCCAAAGTGTGTCATTCTGGTTTGTGTTGCCCGGCGTTCGAAATGGACTGGCATTTTCAATAACACTAACTGGTCCGATCGTCCCTTTTAATTGACATCAATACCAGCTTTGTTGTTCCAAGACGATAAACAATTCGTAATCGGTAACGTGTGACTGGTAACAGGTAACAAGAAACAGGGAATGATCAAGCGGGTAAATCTCCTTTTCCGTCATTCTGACCCGCCCAAAGCTACGCAGTTGCTGGCGGGGAAGAACCCCCGCCCACTGTCATTCTGAGCGGAGCCCCGTACCGTCCGGTACAGGGCGGAGCGAAGAATCCCTTCATTACAGCAATTTGTCGATCTGAAAGGGGATCCTTCGCCCCGACACAACGT
>JAHJSD010000039.1 GCA_018830585.1 Patescibacteria group bacterium | reverse complement strand
GTTTCGCACTTTCTGTCATCGCGAGCGATCCCGATTCGATCGGGAGAGCGTGGCGATCTGGCGGCAAATGAACCGAGATTGCCGCGGTCGCTGGCGCTCCCTCGCAATGACAGTTATAGTGCGCAAGTGCGAAACTCGTATAGTTAATGATCAATGGTAAATATTTCACCCCTGGGGTGAAAGTCCCTCTCTCCGTCATCCTGAGCGTAGCCCTGTACCGACTGGTACGGGGGAATTCGGATGACGAAGGATCCACTCGAGAAAGGCAAATTACCTATTCCATAGGGATTCTTCCCCATTCGACAAAGCCTCAGGGTCAGAATGACGGAACGCTTCAAAAATTAAAGGTTAAAAATTCGTAAATCGTAAATCTTAGATCTTAAATAATGATTAATGACAAATGATTAAATAATTACTGTTTCTTCCCCCGCCCGCTCTCACTCGTTCCCTTAGTTTGGGTTGCAAAAGCAGAACCCCTGGCTTTTTTATGCCCAGTAGTTGCCAGAACATCAGCGGTATCGGCCTTAGCCGCCTCTTCTTCCAAACGGCGCTGATCCTCCATTTGTGCCAAAAGACGCGCCTCCCTGGCCTCAAGTTCTTTTTTCTCTTTGCTAACCTGCCCCATTTCCGCTTCTAAGTTCCGTCCTTTTTTAACCGGCTGGCTGTCCCCAAACCGTCCAAGCTGTTCTCTCAATTTGGCAATTTCCGCCTCCGAAGAGTCATTCGCTGTTGAGGATAAGTTCGCCTGAGATTGCCCGGCGATTGAAGAAGGCGCTACCGAAGACAAGGTTTGATCGATCACCTCTTCCGCCGCGGAAACCACCTGCTTGCCTGCCTCGGAAACCACTCCTTTGGCAAAATCAGCTACTCCCTTGGAAACCGCTCCCACCGCTCCGGGAACTCCAACCCCTGGTTTCATACTTGTTTACCAACAACCGCTTACTTTAATCAAAAATTAATGCTTCTGCCTTTTAAAGGCCAAACATTCCTAAGCCGCCCTCCATACTTTGCAGTTTTTTGGCGGCCATTTTTTGAGATTTTTTAATCGCCTTGTTTAAAACATCAACCAAAAACTTATTCGGCTCGCCATTGATAAAAACCTCTTTAAACTTTTGATCGCCGCTAACCCTAATCTTTATTGCTCCCTCCTCGATCACCACTTCTTCGGACGAAAGAGCTTTTTTCAATTTCATCGCTTGACTTCTCAACTTATTTAGCTCGCCTAGTTTTTTGAATTTATCAAACATGTCTCCCTCCTTTTAAAAATATAAACTTACAAAACCTATGGTAAAAAACAGTTTGTTTCGTCTTGACGTTGAACCGGTTTCAAAAATGGTGATTCCCGTCATTCTGAGCGTAGCGAAGAATCCCCATGGAACGTCAACTTACTTAACCCCCAAGGGGATCCTTCAGTCGCCATGCTTCTTCAGGATGACGACCGACTCCAATGATTAATGTTAATGATCAAACCTGCCTGCCCTCCTGTCGGCGGATAAACCGGCAGGCAGGTCCCCTTTGGAAAGGCAAGTTGCCCAAAGATTAGGGGCCCCGCACCATTCGGTACAGGGCTACACTCAGAACGACGGGGAAGAGGATTCTTTCCCCGACGTAACATTGGGACGGTATATTGTATCGCTTCACTCCCGGCACAAAGTCGGGGTTTTCCTTTTCTTGAAACAAAAAAGTTAAGATTTTTTTCATTGACCTATTATATTATAAACTTAGTATAGCAAAAAGGTATAAGACAAGCTGAACCTGTTTCAAAAGTGATCGCGAACGAGTGAAGCGAGTGTGGCGATCTTGTTTTTAAAGCTAGATTGCCGCGTCGTTAACACTCCTCGCAATGACGTAAAGAGTTTTGAAACCAGTTGGCTGTTGTTTTAAGATTTTACTTTTTCTATAATAAGCAAAATGCTTGAAGGTAGCGGTGGGAACATCATTGTCATAGATTGTCAAACAGACCGAAAGTTGGTTTTCCCAACCAGGGGCGGGCCGATTACTCTACACAATCTTCATTTTGATGATCCAGAAATCCCTGATAGGTTAACAATTGCCCCTACAAAAGGAGGGGTGATTGTCCAAAGAGTTACCTTCGGCTGGAATCCGCCGTCAGTTAAAACCGAATATTATAAAGATGATGAATTCTCTATTGGAGGTCACGACAGAAGCTTTTTTATTTTCAGAACAAGACAATAAACTTCCGCTGTTACCGCCATCAAATCGGCGCTAAGGTACTAAATTATACAACTTTCCGAGTTTGCTTGCCGAGTTAAAACTTGCCATAACAAGTTCATTCTCCAAATATTTCCTTGGCAATTTGGTAAAGGTCCTCTCCCTCAACCAGGCCTGTTTTATCATCAGCTGAATTTTTCTTGGCAGAAAGAACATTTTTTGAAGACGAATCTCGACCGGACTCTCCCTTATTTTCTCCCAAAACACATCTTGTCTTCAAAAAATGACCGCAAATCTGTTCCAAGCCGGTCTCGACAATCTTTCTGTTCCTTTCCTCCTCTAATTTATCTTTATGAAATTTGTAAAAAACCTCTAAAACCAGAGTGTCCCCATGCTCAATTGTCTTTGGCCTCGACGCTCTCAAAAAAGCCGCTACCGAGTGGTTCATCGGCCTGACCGCCTCAAGCAGATCTTGCCATTTACTTTCAAGATCTGCCAGGCTTAATAATGTTTTTGCCCCCCTCTTTTCTCCTCCGGAGGAAATTTCCACCCCGACGGCCGGGGATTTGTCCCGAACGCTTCTTTTCTTGGGACTATTAGAGCTATTGGCACTAGAATCATTATCTTTCGAGGAAATCTTGTCTCCGGCTTCCGCTTTTCCAACAAACTCGGTTACTGCCAATTGTAAAGGCAACTGAGGTAAAACCGTTGATTTCTGCTCCAACAAAGCCCGGCTCAAAAGACGGGATAATTTAACCAGCCGGGAAAAGGTGAATATCTCTGATAATTGACTAAGAGTTCCCTCTTTCTTCTTCGGAGTCGATTTAAGGAAAATCATCCGGCTGATGGTATTGAGCACTTCAGCCAAATAGTCGGCAAAGCCGGCCCCTTCTGAAGCTAAAACTTGGCTGATTGAAAGAGCTTCATTCAAATCACCCGAAGCTAAGGCCGCCAAAAGAAACTCCGGTTGCTGTTTTTGCCAGTAGTTAAGCTTTTTTTTAACTTTATTCCAAAGCAGTTTTTTCCCGGAAGATAAAACTAGATTTTCGAGGATCTTCTGGGCGTCCCGGAAACCTCCGTCGGAAAGGCGGATGATTGCTTCAATTACTTTCGGCTCTACCGACAGTTTTTCCCCGCTGATAACTTTATCTAAACAGCGTTTTACCTCCTTATCACTGCCTTTAGAGAAATTTATCCTTATCAGTCTTGAAAGAACGGTGGCAATAATTTTTTCCGGATTGGTGGTGCACAAAATAAAAATAACATGATCGGGTGGCTCCTCCAGGGTCTTAAGCAAAGCATTAAAAGCCTCCTTGGTAAGCATATGGGCTTCGTCAATAATGTAAACTTTATATGAAGCGTCTATCGGAGCGAAAGCCACTTTTTCTTTCAGCTGTCTGACATCGTCAATACCCCTGTTGGAAGCAGCGTCTATTTCCAAAACATCAAGACTTGAGTCGCTATTAATTTGCCGGCAAAGACGGCACTGGTTGCAAGGCTCAAAACCCTGAAGATTAAGACAATTGACCACCTTGGCCAGAATTCTTGCCGCCGAGGTTTTCCCGGCCCCCTTTGGTCCGGAAAAAAGAAACGCTTGAGGGATTTCCTTTCTCTTTAAAATACTGCCGAGCTGATCCCTCACCTCATCTAAGTCCAGTTCAGCGATAGTTTTTGGACGGTATTTTAAAAAAAACATATTTAAAAAAAACAAAATTCACGGCCCGGTAATTGAAGTTTCCCTCCCCGTCTATTCCTTGCTCTCAACGGAAGTTCGCTTAGATCACTTAACAACCCGTGCTGCCACTAAACTTCTTCTCTATATCCTTATCCTTAACTGAAAAAGACTTGCCCCGAAACAGGCTCCAAGATACCTTTTTCGAACCCGATACTAAAGTTCTTAATTCAAACCACAAAATCAAGGAAAGAGTTTAACGATTTAAATCACGGACTAAATTACCCATACCATGTTCCAAAAGTTCAAAAATTATTTCCTCCACCAATTTCTCTCTCTTGATTGCCACCTCGCGGGCCAAGGGAAAACAGATAACTAAATCTCCCAAACGAAGGACACCGTCAGGACCAAACTCATTCATCGGGAAAGCGAGAACTTCAGGAATATAATCCATCTTGCGATAGCCCTCGTTTAATTCCTTCGCTTTCCTTTTACCTACAAAAACTAAACTTACTTCCAAATTTTCATCCGGTTTAAAGTCAGCAAGAATTTCAGTTATCTTTCGGCGAACATTTTTGAGGTTAACCGGATAACGAGGGTCTTTTTTGATCAAAACTTTTACGGCCATAGAATTAATTAACCGGCTAACCTTTCTCTAACCACCTCCGAAACCAACTTACCATCAGCTTTTCCTTTGACCAGTGCCATGATTTTTGACATCAAGCCGCCAAAATCCAATCCCCCATTCTCTTTTAAAACCCTCTCCGTAACTAAGGAAATTTCTTCTCTATTCATCATTTTCGGAAGATAGCTTGATAGAATCTCGATTTCCTCTTTCTGATCGGCAATTAAATCTTCTCTTCCTCCTTTTTCGAACATCGAAAGCGAT
This sequence comes from Patescibacteria group bacterium, assembly GCA_018830585.1. Lineage (GTDB taxonomy): Bacteria > Patescibacteriota > Microgenomatia > UBA12405 > JAHJSD01 > JAHJSD01. The sequence goes on along the minus strand of JAHJSD010000039.1, from coordinate 2,737 downwards.
TCCTGTTTCCGTTTCATCTCCTTCACTAACACATCGATTGCCAAAGCTTCGTTGAAATCATTTCCTTTTCTCACTTCTTCGTTCTGGAGCAAAGAAACAAGATACCTTAAAACCTCTGCTTTCTTTCTCTTACCCTCCTTCAACGCCTGGCGGGCTTCTTTGGCAATTTTCTCAAAGACAGGATTGGTGACCATCAGCTGTTTCCTCTCTTTCTATTTTTTTGCTGAGCTTTCTTCTTTTCGTACTTTTTTCTCGCCTTCTTAACATATTCCAACCTCTTTTTAACTTCTTCGGTAATTTCCTCTTCAATAAAAATCTTCCGAAAACGGTTAAGCAGGTCGTCTTTTGTTTCTCCTTTTTTCTTTCTAACCACAATAGACATCGAAAAAAAACACCCCCCTTCTCAAATGTAAAAATAGCTGTCAAAAAAAGGTGCTGCCATTGGCCAAGAGTTTTAACCGCTCGACTGCAGCACCAAAAATATCCACCTAGAGTTTAACAAAGAAGTCGACGACAAACAATAAGAAGAGTCCTCCTGCTGTCACCTCGCTAAAAAACACAGCGTCTTATCTTCCCGTCAGTAAGAAAAAGTCTGGTTACGGCCGGAGTTTCTAAAGTCAAGTTTTACTGGCCATACTTTTCCAAACACTTGATCCAGTCTTTGGTATTGACAGTCCCGCTGTCGTCAAGATCGTATTTCGGGTTACTACCACCAAAATTCTTTTTAAACTCGGCAAGGTCGCATTTTGTTATCTTTCCGGTCGCGGCTTCTGCCGCCGGAGTAACAACCTGAACCGGCACTTGAGTAACTTTCGCCCCGCCGGTATCGGTCCCGCCGGAAGATCCTGTTTCGGAAACAGAATCGTCTTCTTTGGTCTTAAATGAATAAGGGATACCGTTGTTGTCGTAAACCGTCTCCCCTACTCTAATCCGGAAGTAATAGGTGGCGTTGGTTTTTAGAGGCGAAAGCAGTACTCTATGACTGGCAGTTTCACTGGCTTCCAGTGCCCTTAATAACAAACTCGCCGGAGTAGTACCGTACTCAATAACGCCCTGCGACTCTTTATCGCTTTCCCAAGAAATGGTTGCTGATTTCACGTCCGCCTGAACTCTAACACTTTTAGGCTCGGAACCGCCGGCCGCCCCGCCTAAATAAGTCCGGGCCGCATTTAAACCGACTACCGCCAAAACCCCGGCCAAAACCAAAATTAGGATAATAATAATTTTCTTAATGTTCTTCATCTCGATTATCTCTCTTTTAAATCTACCTTAGCGGAATCAATCTTGCAACTTTTAAAAAGCAATTGCCAATCCCAGCAAAACCATCAGTCCTCCTCCAAGTAAAAGAATCAACCCCGGTACTTCTACGCCCGTTTCCGGCAATTGGCTGCTGGTTGGGGTCGAGGTTGAGACTGCCCCGGCACCTGGAGTATTGGTTGGTGTCGGCGTTGAGGTCGAAACAGGAGTTGAAGTGGGAGTAGCAGTCGACCCTCCGGGAGCTACCGTAGGAACAGGAGTTGAGGTAGATGTCGGAACCGGAGTTGATGTCGGGGTGCCCGGACTATCCCCTAAGGTGTAGCTGCCCGAACCATTAGAAGCGCAATCGATAACATCATTTCCCTGGGCCGTCCAGATATTAGAGTCGCTATCACTGCCGGTTTGGCATAAGAAAGAAGCCGTGGCAGTTCCCGAAGATACCGCCCTAAAAGTAACCTTGGCCAAAACACCAACACCGGTCTTGGTTTGAAGCGCCTGTTTCGGATAAGCGTAAATTGTCAAAAGACCGCTGTTAATCGTGTGTTGCATTTCCTCGAAAAAACCACCGTCGGCGACAGAAACTATTTCCAACTTGGTACTGTCAAAATTAAGCAAGGTGTCTGTTGCCATAATCTCCTCCTGACCGCTATCGATCTTGATTTCGACCTCAAAGCTGCCGCTACTGCTAAAATTTCCGCTTGAGGGTTCCAAATACAATCTTGGTCCGGCGCTAACAGCATTAACCCCAAAAGAAGAGGCTATGAAAAAACTCAAAAAAAACAAAATTATTTTTCTTATTTTCATGTTTCCCTATGAATAGACCAGATACCAATTTCAGCTAACGGCCTTTTTTTATCTTAACTGAACTGAAAAATTTTCTCTGGAAAACGGCAGCCTTAATGAAGTGCTGTTTTCGGCAAAAACAGTTCCCACCCCGGCCTCATCGGTAAAAACTCCAAAAACCGCCACCCCGGGCGCTCTGGCTAAATACCTAATTGTTAACAAAACTATCTCTTCACTTTCAAAAAAACTCACCCCATCCGGCGCGGCGCTTTCAACCATTGAAACCAAGATTCTTTTCTTATCCGGCTGGATCCAGTTTCTGGCTAAATAAGAAAATCTCTCTGCCGCCTCGGTGCCGATTATTTCTACTAAGTCAGGGTCATAATTTAATAAAAGATCGGCCCCGTCCAGAGAAACATCTCTCAGCGTTTTCATCATCACCCTTACTTCACCTTCCTGACCAACGACCACATTGTTAGTCCCGGAAAAATTAAGAGAGATTGCCGGACCAGTTGGCTCAACCGGTCCCCCAGCGCGATCCTGATAGATTTGCTTCTGGTTAAGTTTCTGAATCACTAAAACGCTTTCGAAAATGACCAAAAGAGATAATAAGGGAATCAGCCACCTTTCCCTTTTAGAATCGATTTTAAATTTCATTCAATGCCTCCTTTTTTTAAAATATATATTAAATTTGATT
>JAHJSD010000038.1 GCA_018830585.1 Patescibacteria group bacterium | reverse complement strand
TTGTTTGGGGATTTTCATTTTCTGGATCGGGATTCTGAACGCTCGTTTTACTCGATAGATCCTTCGTCGTTGGAACTTCCTCAGGATGACGGAAGGGGGCGGAATTTCTCGACTCGAGTTTACCCTGAGTTTATCGAAGGGCTCGAAAAATAAGAGCGAGGGTGTTGTTACTGCCCGTCTGCCCTCCTGTCGGCGGGTAAACCCACCACAGACAGGGATTTCAGCTCCTGATTATGATTATGTTTATAATATGAAGTAAGAATCCAAAGGCTGTTGTGTCCCGCAACAGCGGGATTAGTCCTTAGGAGTTTCGATATTTGTCGTGAACTTATCAAAAAAAATAGATTTTAAAAAAATTCCCCAAAAGCCGGGGGTTTATTTTTTTAAAGATAAAGACCAGAAGGTTCTCTACGTCGGTAAGGCAATCAGTTTAAGGACCAGAATCAAACAGTATCTTCAAAAGCCTTCTTTGGGTCCAAAAATCCGGGCTATGTTGGCAACAGCGAGTAAATTGAGCTTTGTTGAGGTCGGTTCCGATGTTCAAGCAGTGATTTTAGAAGCCAAGTTAATTAAACAATACCGGCCAAAATACAATGTTTCTTTAAAGGACGGCAAACGCCATCTTTATTTGGGAATTAGTAAAGAGGAGTACCCTAAGATTGGGCTGTTCAGGAGGCCGGAGCTGGAAACCCTTTTGTTTTGGGCCGGGCCTTTTCCGTCCTCGGGGACTTTAAAACAGATTTTAAGATGGGTAAGAAAAATTTTTCCTTACTGCTCTTGCAAAGCAGGTCGGAAGAGACCCTGTCTTTACTACCAGATCGGTTTGTGTCCCGGCCCGGGTATTGTTGGCCCCGAAGCTTATCGTAAAAATATTAATAGTATTATTTTATTTTTTTCCGGCAAGTCCGAAACCCTGCTTAAAAAACTAAATAAGAGAATGAAAACTTTAGCTAAGGAATTGAAGTTTGAGCAGGCGGCTGAAGTGAAAAAGCAGATTTTTTACCTAGAGCAGTTGATCTTTTCCCAAAGAAGATTAAAAGGAACCTCTTTACAAATCGAGCAGGGGTTAGCGGGATTGAAGAAAATTTTAATCAAGTTTCAGAAAATAGACCCCTTTTGTTTAGCCAGAATAGAAGGCTATGATATCGCCAATTTAGGCAGTAAAATCATTGTCGGTTCGATGGTGGTTTTAGAAAACGGGGAGCCGAGCTCGGGCCAATACCGCAGGTTTAAGATTATGAAGTTGGGTCAGGACGACCCGGCCGCTTTGGCGGAGATGGTGACCAGGAGATTGAACCACCAGGAATGGATTTACCCCCAATTGGTTTTAATTGATGGCGGCAGACCTCAGTTGCAGGCAGTAATTCCGGTTTTAGAAACTAAGGGTCTTTTTAAGGAAATCGGCTTGTTCGGCTTAGTTAAAGGCGAGGAAAAAATTATTATTCCCAGGGTCGGAAAAAACGGTAAGGTCGGTTACAAGACTTTATCTTTGGCCAAAAACTCTCCTGCCTTAAAATTGCTTCAGGTCTTGCGGGACGAATCTCACCGTTTTGCCCAAAGGTATCTTCATCAAAAGCAAAGGCTAATTTTTTAACCCCGGGGGTTAAAAACTATCTGAACCTCCGTTTTCTGACCAGAAATTACCACCTCACTCAAGCAGGAGGTGCTTTATTTTTTGAAGTGCCCTTTGCTCTTTAGCATAACTGATCAGGAAATTTCGATACTCTTTTTTATTCTTGAAGTGGCTTAATAATGTTTTTGTTTGGCAAAAACCGATTTCTTTTCCAAGATATTGAGGCAAAGAGGAATAAGGATAGGAGAAAAGTTTTTCTATTTTTTCAACTATACGGCCGGAATAGGGGTTCAGATGGATATATCTTGAAAGATGGAAAAGCTGTTCTTCGGTTTCAATCAGAACACTTTTAAAGGTTCCTTGAAGTAGAGGCCCCACTCTTTGGTGTTTGAGGTTGTGGTATCTGGTGTAAGCGTTTTGAATATTACCTAAAAAGACGGAAATTCCCTTGCTTTGTCGCTGTTTTGCCAAGAGGTGAAAATGATTTGGCATAATGCAAAAGCAAACTATTTCCACAGAAGGTGGGGTATTTTTACTTAGCTTGTCCAAGTAATTTTTTCTTTCGTCCTTGGGAAGTCCGTTTAATCTCGAAAAACTGAAGAGGGAATCGGGAAATCTGTAGTAATCTAAAAGAGCAATAAATCTTTTTAAGTTGGGTTTTCCGGCAAAAATAGGTTTAAGGTCGATGCTTCGATTATAAATATGATAAAAAGACCCATTGACTAAGGGTGTGTTTCTTCTGGCCATACTCTCTATTATAATGAAAATCTTGGTACAGATTAATTGTAAAATTTAGGCTAGGGCACTTTTTCTTTTATTGCTTTTCTGAGGCTAAGGTATCTTTTAACCCCCGGGGTTAAAAAGTACCGCAAGGTATCTTATAAACTTGATTTTTATTTTTTACCCTGTTATATTCCTTCTACTATGAGAAGAAAACCGCTTCCTAACGGGGCCTTTATTCCTCTGGAAGGTGTGCCGGGGGGGTTTATCTACCCGAGGGAAATCCATGGTTTCCGTCAATTTAGGGCATTAAGTTCTGCTTACCTTGCTCGGGCGAGAAAAAGAATGACAGGAGGGGTTGGTGAGGAAAGAGAAATCAGGCGTGTAGCAGTACTGGTTGTTAGGGAGTGATTGAGACACGAGGGAGGACATCTTTGCGGGGATCCAGAAAGGAGGGGTCTTGTTGGCCATGATAGCGAAAGGTTTTTTTACTATCCTACTGGCCCTGAAAGAACTAAGGGACAAGTGGTTGAGATGTTTCTTGGGCCTCGTTATCCAAGCGGGGCAGATGTAGAAAGGGCTTTGGCACGAAATCCTGGGAACATGGGAAGGCTGTTTAGAAGGAAAGCGAGGGGAAAACCATGATGGACAAAGGGAAGAGGGGGGAGAAAAAAGAAGCTGAATTTTGTCGCTGTTAGCTTTGGTCGACGTTGACCCTTAGCCTGGTATCTGGTAAACTCGCAGACAGCGTGATAGATCTTAAGAAAATTCCTAAAACAGAATTTGCCTCTGCGGTGGCACAAATCGCCGGTGAGCGCAACATTGACATCCAGGTCGTTATCGATTCGGTCCAGTCTGCTATTTTGGCTGCCTTTAAAAGAGATGCCAGAGAAAGAGAAGAGGAAATTGATGAGGAGGCCGAATACCGGGTGCTTTTGGATCCTGAAACGGGCGAAACCAAAATCTTACATATGGTGGACGAAAAAGAAGTAGATGTTACTCCGCCCGGTTTCGGCAGAATTGCCGCTCAAACCGCTAAACAGGTGATTTTGCAAAAAATCCGCGAAGCGGAGAAAGAAGTACTGATTTCCCAGTTTAAAAACAGAGTAGGCACTTTGGTTACCGGAGTGGTTTTACGGATTGAAGGACCGCAGGTGGTAGTTAGTTTAGGTAAAGCCGAGGCGGTAATGCCCAAAGAGGAGCGGGTTAGAAATGAACATTACCATTCTTCACAAAGGCTTGCCTTTTACCTTAAGGAAATCCGGGAAGAAGAGGAAAATAAAGTGATCATTGTTTCCAGAGCCGCTCCGGAATTGGTTGTCGAACTTTTCCGCCGCGAAGTTCCTGAGGTTTCTTCGGGAGCAGTCGAGGTCAGAAGAATTGCCAGACGTTCTGGAGAAAGGACCAAGATTGCTGTTTTCTCCAATCGGCCCGGAATTGATCCGGTCGGTTCTTGTGTTGGTCAAAAAGGAGTTAGAGTCCAGGCGGTGATCAGGGAGTTAAATGATGAGAAAGTCGATGTGATTCCTTTTTCCGAAAATCTGAATCAGTTTATCCGTTCAGCCCTGTCTCCTGCTGACGACGTTGAAATAGCCGAGATAGACAAAGAAACCCGGCGGGTAGTGGTAGCGGTTGCCAATGACCAGTTGGCAATGGCGATCGGTGACGGAGGAGAAAACGTCGGTTTAGCCGGCGAAATAACTGATTGTGAAATAAAAGTGGTCGGCAAGAAAGAGCCTGTCGAAAAAGAGAAAGTAGACAAAGAGAAGGTTTCCAAAAAAGAGAAGGAAAGCAGAGAAAAACCCTCCGAAAAAGAGAAAGTAGATAATAAGAAGGTTTCTAAAAAAGAGAAAAAGGCTAAAAAGGATACTGTCGGAAAAGAAGAAGACAACTCTTCCGACCCCGTTTAATATCTGAGATGAAATCGAAAGTTAAACAATTCTATGGCAGTTGCAAAGAAGAGTGGGCCATCGGTCAATACTGGAAAGAAGACCTCGGTTTTGGGGCCCGATTCTTCCGTCCCCCAAAATAGACCTCCGATAGTAGCTGTGGTTGGCCATATTGATCACGGCAAAACCACTCTTCTTGACAAGATCAGAGAGTCCAGGATAGGCGCTAAAGAATCAGGAGGAATTACCCAGCGTATTGGCGCTTCCCAGGTTTCAATCCGGAATAAAGAGGGAGAAACTAAAAAAATCACTTTTATCGATACTCCGGGTCACGCCGCTTTTACCAAAATGAGGGCCAGGGGGGTAGAAGTTACCGATTTGGCAATTTTGGTAGTTGCTGCCGATAGCGGAGTGCAGGAGCAAACCAAAGAGAGCTTTGATCATATTAAGGCGGCAAAAGTGCCTTTTTTAGTAGCTTTAAATAAAATCGACTTACCCGCGGCCGATCCGGAGAGAGTTAAGGGCCAGTTGGCCGAAATAGGTATCATTCCTGAGAGTTATGGCGGTGATGTGGTTGTAGTTCCGGTTTCTGCCAAAACAGGGGAAGGGATTGAGGAACTTTTAGAGATGACCGTGCTGATTGCCGATTTGCAGGAACTTAAATTCCGGCCTGACCAAAACTTGAGCGGAGTGGTAATTGAAGCGGCCTTAGACCGCCGGAAAGGACCATTAGCAACGGTTTTGGTAAAAGAGGGTGTCCTTAAAACCGGGGACCTGATCTTCGCCGAAGATATTCCTGCCAAAGTTAAAATCATGACCGATTGGCTTGGACAGAGGCAAGAGAGTGCCCTTCCCGGAGATCCGGTCGAGATTTTGGGTTTTGAGGCGGTTCCTGCAGTAGGGGCCTTTGTTTCTTCTTCTGCTTTAAAAGAAGAGCCAAAAACCGAAAAAGCGGCAGTCGAAGAAAAAGAAACAATTTTGAAGTTGATCGTTAAGGCAGATGTTTCCGGTAGTTTAGAAGCGGTTTTGGGAGGGTTGCCGGAAGGGGTTGAAGTAATTCATTCCGGTGTTGGGGAAATTGGCGACAGCGATATTTTTTTGGCCCAGACTACCGGAGCGGAAATTTTTGGTTTTAATGTTGGTATTTCTACTGCTACCAAAAGGATTGCCGAGCAAAACGGGATCAAACCTTTCCGGGCCGAGATTATCTATGAAATTTTTGAAGAGGTGGATCGGAGATTGAAAGAGAAAACCGACCCTCTAAGCGGCAAAGAGGTTTTGGGTAAGGCCGAAGTTGTCGCTGAATTCACCGCCGGAAAAAAAAGAGTTGCCGGTTGCAGTGTTCTTGAGGGAGAAATGCAGAAGGGGAAAAAGGTTCTGCTTTTCCGCGGGGACAAAGTAATCGGAGAAACAGTTTTGGCTTCAATGAGGCATCTTAAGGAAGAAATAGACCGCGCCGGAAAGGATTTGCAGTTTGGAGTGGTTTTTTCCCCACCCGTTGACTTTAGTCCGAAAGATGTTATAATAGCCTATAAACATGGAAGAGCAGACGCAGAAGGATGACCGGTATCAAAAGTTGAGCAGTATCATTTTAAATAATGATCGGTTTTTAGTGGCGGCCGATGGCTCCAGTTTCGACGCTATTGCTGCCGCTTCCGGCTTGGCCTTAATGCTGAGGAGTTTGGAAAAAGAAGTGATTCTTTATTCTCCTCAAGCAGTTAGAGGAGAGAGTTTTGGCTCTCTGGTCGGACTTGAAGGCTTTAGGCAGGAAATCGGGGGAAACAGCAATAAACTGCTAATGACTTTTGACTGTCCTTTGGACGCGATTGAAAAAGTTTCTTCGAACGATGAGGGCGAAAAACTGAATTTGGTGGTTGAGTTTAAAGAAGATGTTGCCGCGATTGATCCTTCTAAGGTTAAAATAAGCCAAGCGGGTCCTGTTTTTGGGGCGGGTTTTGTGATCAATTGCCGTCTGCCCAACGAGGACCAGCTGGTGCGGAAAGGCCAGTGGGTTTGGTTGACCCAGAATGGTCCTAATAAACCTTGGGCCGAAGTGAGTTTAGTCGAGAAAAAGGCTACTTTTTCAGAGTCAATGGCCAGCGTCTTAAGCCGGACTAACCTTGGTATTCCCCCCGAGGCGGCTTTTAACTTTTATCTTGGACTGAAAAAAGGAACGGCCGATTTTAGTGAGGCCGACTCAATCGCTCTTGAAACGGCGGCTTATTGCCTGAGGATCAAAGAAGACATGGAAAAGGGAGGAGTGAAACAGCAAAAAGAGGTGGTTGGCGATCAGCCCCCGATTGACCAGATCGAGACCAAAGAGACTAAGACCTTAGATGATTGGCAAAAGCCTCCGATCTTCACCGGGGCGACTACACCAAAAGTGTGATATAATTCCTGCGGTCGATTCTTAAATCGGGTATTGTTTTCAGTGCCCGATATTTTTGGTATAATAAACTTTCAGATGCCTTTACCAAAGGACGAAAAAACGAAAATAATTAAAAAATTTGCCCAGGCGGAAGGGGACACCGGTTCTCCTGAGATCCAGGTGGCGCTTTTGATTTCGGAGATTAAACATTTACAGGGACACTTAGGAGAGCACAAGCATGACGCTCCGGCCAAAAGGGCCTTGTTGACCAAGGTGGCCAAGAGAAGGAGATTGCTCCGTAGCCTGTCTTCTCACAATGCGGACCGCTACCAAGCTATAGTCAAAGCTCTCAAATTGAAAAAGTAATGACGGAAAAAATAAGTAAAAAGATCCTTCTTGGGGGGAGAGAATTGGTTTTGGAAATGTCGGGGCTGGCTTTGCGTGCCAACGCCTCCATTTTAGTCCATTATGGGGAAACGGTAGTTTTAGCGACAGTGGTTTCCGCCGGTTGCCGAGACGATCTGGATTATTTTCCTTTGCAGGTTGAGTATGTGGAAAAACTTTACGCCGGCGGCAGGATCAAGGGCAGCCGGTGGGTTAAAAGAGAAGGCCGCGTTTCCGACGACGCTGTTTTAGTCGGTAGGATGATTGACCGGCAGATCCGACCTTTTTTCCCTGAAAGTTTTCGCGACGACACTCAGGTTGTCTTAACAGTGCTTTCGGTTGACGGGGAGAATGACCCGGAAATCGTTTCCGCTATTGCCGCCTCGGCGGTAGTCCATATCTCCGATGTTCCCTGGAACGGTCCGATAGCGACAGTAAAAGTGGCTCTTTCCGATGACGGTTATGTAATTAATCCCACTAATAGCCAGGCGGGAAATTCCGACTTGGATTTGATCTTGAGCTTCAACAAAAAAGGGATTGTCATGATCGATGGCGGAGCTAACCAGGTGGCCGAAGATAAGTTTTTCGGAGCGATAGATTTTGCTCAGCCCGAAGCAGATAAACTTTTTGACTTCCTGGACCAATTTGCCAAAGAAGTAGGTAAAACGAAAATGAAGTTTCCTTTGCCGGAAAAAGAAGCGGTTGAAAAAATTAAAAAATTAGCCGGCAAGAAGGCGAAAGAATTAGTTGACATTCTTTATCAAGATGATGACAACTATTTTAACGCGGTAACCAATTACATTGAAGTTTTGAAAGTCGAAACAGGCGGTATTAACGGTAATTTGATCAAAGAAACGGTCAATAAAGTTCTTAAAGACGAGATTGAAGAACGGTTATTTAACGGCCAAAGACCGGACGGCAGAAAGATAGACCAGGTTAGAGATTTGACCATAGAGACGGGTGTTTTGCCCAGGACTCATGGCTCTGCCCTTTTCCAGAGAGGGGAAACTCAAGCCTTAACTATTACCACTTTAGGAGAGCCTTCCTTAAAACAGCTGATTGAAAACATGGAAGGCGAAGAAACCAAGAGATATATGCACCACTACTCGATGCCGCCGTTTTCGGTTGGCGAGACCGGACGTTTCGGCTATCCGGGCCGGAGGGAAATCGGGCACGGAGCGTTGGCGGAAAAGGCTTTGATGCCGGTAATTCCTTCGGAAGAAGTTTTTCCGTATGCAATCCGATTGGTTTCGGAAGCGCTTTCCTCTGACGGATCGACTTCCATGGCCAGCACTTGCGGATCGACCCTTTCTTTAATGGATGCCGGAGTGCCGATTTCCGACCCGGTTGCCGGAATCGCTATTGGTTTGGTAACCAAGGGGGAGAAATATGTTTTGCTCACCGATATGATGGGAGTGGAAGACTTTAACGGAGAAATGGACTTTAAAGTGACCGGGACCAAAAAAGGGATTACTGCCGTTCAAGTTGATATAAAAAATGACGGTTTGCCCCTGCCTTTGGTTAAAGAGGCGATTGACCGGGCCAAGAAGGCAAGATTGGAAATTTTGGATAAAATGCTTGCTGTGATTGCCGAACCGAGGAAGAATATTTCCCAATATGCTCCTAAAGTAGCCACCATTAAAATTCCGGTTGAAACAATTGGTTCTGTGATTGGCCCGGGGGGTAAAAACATCAGGAGGCTGATGGAAGAAACCGGCTGTAATATTGATGTTGAGGATGATGGTTTGATTACGGTAAGCGGAGACGGTCAAGCACTTTTAGAAAAGGCTATTAGCCAAATAGACGGACAGACCCGCAAAGTTGAGCCGGGTGAAACTTTCAGCGGCACAGTTAAGAGATTAGAATCTTTTGGGGCTTTTGTTGAATTTTTGCCGGGCAGGGAAGGCTTGGTCCATGTTTCCAGGATGGGAACAGGATTTATCAAAGATGCCCAGGAAGTTTTAAAATTGGGCCAGGAAGTTGAGGTAAAGTTGGACAAAATTGACAATCAGGGGAGATATGACCTTACTTTGATCTCTCCTAAAATAGAAGGTACTGCCCGTCCGGACAGTTTCCATTCTCCTAAATTTGACGATTTTAGCTCCCGTAAACCAAACCGCCGCTATCAGAGGAGATTTTAGAGGCATTGTCAACTCTTCTCGCGTTTAAAGGCAAGTCATTTTAAAAGCAGTTGGAGGTTTCCAGCGCTTTTTCGCTTGTTTTGGCTGGTCTGATTTTATCCACCTACGCAGAAGACCACCGCCGGCAGGCAAGAGATTTTACCTCGGAGGTGAAAAGCTCCGCCGAAGAAACAAAAGATACTCCGTTCTAAGGAGGTGGAGTTTCGTTAGGTTGAATCTTGTTGGTCTTCAGGGTAGAATAATTAAGTTATGGTTAAAAAGAGTTCGGACGACCGTGGTCAAAAAGACCAGCTGTTGACATTGATTGAAAAGATAAACGGTGCCGGCTTGCCGGAAGAGCTTAAAGAAACTGCGGCTGAAGAAGTAGAGAGGTTAAAGTTAAGCCAGGGAACCGATTGGTTTTGGCAGGGATTGCGGAGACTTTCCGAGTGGAACGATTGGATTATTTCTCTGCCCTGGTCTAAAAAAAGCGATGATATTTTGAGCTTGGATTATGCCAAAGGAGTTTTGGATAAAAGCCATTACGGTTTGACACAGCTTAAGCAAAGGATTCTGGAGTATCTTTCGGTAATGATTCTCCAAGAGCAACGGGGGATGGAGTTAATCCAGGCACCGGTCTTGTGCTTCATCGGCTTAGTCGGAACCGGAAAAACTACCATCGCCAAATCTATTGCCGATGCTTTGGGGAGAAAATTTATCAGGATTCCTTTTGGAGGTTTAGGTGATCCGCTTTATTTAAGAGGTCAGTCCAGACTTCATGCCGAAGCCGATCCGGGTCAGTTGATTAAGGGTTTAAGGCAGGCCGGGACCAATAATCCGGTAATTCTTTTGGACGAAATCGACCGGGTTGCCGATGACGCTTTGCAAACGATCATGGGTGTTTTGGTCGAATTGCTTGATCCGGAACAGAACAGCCGCTTTACCGATCACTATATTGGTTACCCTTTTGACCTTTCCAGGGCTGTTTTTATTGCTACCGGCAACAATACCCGGCGAATCGCTACTGCGGTTTTGGATAGGTTGGAAGTGATGCAGATGCCTTCTTATTCCGATGAAGAAAAGCTGTCTATCGGCCGCAGCTATCTTTTGCCAAGGGCAATCGAAAACAGTGGCCTTAGACCGGGGGAATTGGTAATAGAAGAAAAATGCTGGCAGCAAATCGTCAGACCGCTTGGCTATGATGCCGGAGTAAGAACTTTAAACAGGACCATCGAGGCGATTTGCCGCAAAGCGGCGATGGAGATTGTTGAAGGCAAGATCGAAAAAATAAATCTTACTCTGGAAAATGTTAAAAACTATTTGCCGCAATGGTAGGCGGACAAGCCTTTTGTAGATCCTGTTAAAATAAAACATTGCCTTTTTAAAATACTATTGTTGTCATCCTGATTTTTTTTGGAATCTTATATGGAACTTGTTTTAGGACCTTATCTTACCGTCATTCCGGGCTCAACGCGATGCCGTATGACTGTCGCCACGCGATGCCGCATGGCTGTCGCGACCCGGAATCTATATAGATTCTGAAAACACCCCAGTGATACGACGGGGTAAAAGTTCAGAATGACAGGGATAACTATTTTTGAAACTGGTTCATAGATTCTGAGTTCGGTTTAGAGCAATATCTGAGAAAGCTATTTCCCAAGAAGGCGAAAACCCCGACGTAAAGTCGGGACCGAAGGCCGTGACGTCCTTTATGCAACTTTTAACAAGAAGGATTGGTTTTCAAAATTTATTTTGTTCGAAATTATTATAAATTTTTATAGATGGAGTTTTTTTAGACAGTCCCTTATTGGGTAGTCTTTTTGGAAAAATTATTAGTTAGATTTTTTAAAAATGGATGGATTAAGAATTGTTTCCTTGGGTGGGTTTAGTAAAGTTAACGGTAATATGTACCTTTATCATTTTTTGCCTGAAGGGAAAGAAGAAAACGATAAAATTTTAATTATTGATTGCGGCGTCAGTTTCCCCGGCGATGATATTTTTGGGGTTGACCTGATTATTCCGGATATTTCTTACTTAGACGGAAAAAAAGACAAGATTGCCGGAATTATTTTAACTCACGGACACGAAGATCATATCGGGGCTCTCTCTTTTATTTTGCCGGAGTTGCCGGAAAGAACTCCACTATATGCCCCGAAATTAGCGGGAGCATTGATTAAAGACAAACTTGAAGAAAACGGAATTAGGGTCGAGATTAATTTTTTTGAACGGGGAAGTAATTTTTCCTTAGGGCCTTTTTCAATTACTCCGGTTGGAGTAACTCATTCTATGCCTGATACTTTCCATTTTTTCATCAAGACTCCGGTGGGTAATTTTTATCACGGTTCGGATTTTAAGTTTGATCTTACCCCACCCGACGGTCTTGCTCCGGAGCTTTCTAAAATTGCCGCTCTTGGCAGTCTGGGAGTGACCACATTGCTTTCGGATTGTTTAGGGGCGGAAAACGAGGGGGTTTCTCCTTCCGAATCTACCCTAAATCAGATATTTGAAAACGAAATTAGGACCAGCAAAGGCAGGGTTTTTGTAACGGCGATTTCTTCCAATATCTACCGTTGGCAGAAAGCGATAGAATCCTCAAGAAAGTTTAACCGTAAAATTTCTTTAGTCGGGTTTTCGATTCAGAAGAATATCAGGATTTCCAATGAGTTAGGCTATCTTGGAGTTAAAAAAGAGGAGTTTGTCGATTTTAAAGAGGCGGTAAAAATGACCGATAAACAGATTACTTTTTTAATCGCCGGCAGTTTGGGTCAAACAGGTTCCAGTCTTGAGAGGGTCGTTTTGGGTAAACACAAAGTTAAAATCAGGGAAGGAGACAAGGTTATTTTTTCTTCGCCTGATTATATTCCCGGGACAGGAGGAGCGATCTATCAGTTGATCGATGAGTTAATTCTTCAGGGCGCGGAAGTAGTTTACAACGAGTCGGGACAGTCGCTTCATGTTTCCGGGCATGCTTACAGAGAAGAAATGAAGCTTTTGATTAATTTAACTTCTCCCCGGTTTCTGCTCCCGATCGGCGGAGAAAGGCGGCATGCCAGGCAGTATGCCAACTTAGCCAAGGCGATGGGTTACCGTCCTGAACAAATTCTGATTCCGGAAGCAGGGGCAATGCCTACTTTTTGGTCCGACGGCAGGGTCGATCTTAATTTTCAGTATAAAGCCAGACAGGTTTTAATAGACGGGCTTGGAATTGGCGACGTAGGCAAGACGGTTCTTAGGGATCGCGGTATTTTGGCCAAAAACGGCATGGTGGTGATAATTATCCAGACTGACAGCAAAAATAACAATATTGTCGGCCAGATAGAAGTTGTTTCGCGCGGTTTTGTTTACATCAAAGAAAACAAGAGACTGCTTGATCAGCTAAGAAAAAAGGCGGAAGAGATTTACCGGAAGCAATCGGTGCCCATATTCAACTTAAGTCACGTCCGTTTTCGCTTACAGGCAGAGACGGAGGAGTTTATTTATCAAAAAACCGGCCGTGAACCGATGGTTTTGCCGGTGATTTTGAAAACCTGATTCTTTCCGGGAAAATTCCGCGATAAGCTTGGTGGCAGTTTGCCGGTCGGTTACCCCAGCACCGGTCCCGTTGCTACGGGACGATGCGGGGTTTTCACACTACCATTCGGTACGTGGCGAGCATCCTTTGGGAAAAGGAAGACACGGGCTTCAGCTCGTGGAGATTTACTTTTTAATATTAATAAGAGCGGCTAAATGGCGAGAAGAAGGAAAAGATCCAGAAAAGGTTCGGCTAAAGCGGGATCTTTGCGGATACAGTTAAAAAAATCAACGGTTTTTTCCGTTTTAGCAGTAATTCTTTTGCTGCTGGCGGGAATTACCATTTTTTCTTTTTTAAGAGAAGGATTAGTGTTGATTAAGCTTAACGACCTTTTTTGGCTTTTATTCGGGTCGGTTTCCTTTTTGCTTCCGTTTATTTTTATCTTAGCTTCGATAATTTTTACCAAACTTAAAATTCCCCTCAGGGAGCCTAATGTTTTGGCAGGGACGTTAATATTTTTTGCTTCTCTTTTGGGGCTATCTCAATCCGGCCTTGTCGGTAACTGGATTTGGGAGCAGGTTGCCGTCCTGATTACCGGAGCAGGAGCGCTTTTGATTTTTCTTGGCGGCACTTTAATTGGATTAGTTGTTTTGCTTAACACTTCTTTGGAGCAAATGGCTAAGTTTTTTCTGCAGATATTTTCGTTAATCAAAAAGTATACTGTCGGCATCCAAAAGAAAAAAGAGAAAAGAGAACCCTTTGTTATTGGCGGCAGAAAAGGGGAGGATGTTCCGGAGGAAGTAACGATTACTGTGCCGGTGGTCAAGGAGGGTGGAAACAGAGGTCAGCTTCAGCCATCTATCGGCGGAACCGTCCCATCGGCACCGTCTTCCAAAAAAAGCGTTTGGCAATACCCTCCTTTGGATATTCTAAGGGATGATTTGGGCAGCGAGGCTGACCGGGGCGATGTTAGATCTAACGCAGAGATTATTGAAAAGACATTAGAGTCTTTCGGGATCACTGCCAGGGTCAAGGAGGTCAATCAGGGCCCGGCGGTAACCCAATATGCTCTGGAAGTGGCCTTGGGGACAAAGCTTTCCAAAATTACTTCTCTTTCCAATGATATGGCCTTGGCTTTGGCGGCGCCGACAGGGCAAATCAGAATCGAGGCGCCGATCCCCGGGCGTTCCTTGGTGGGAATTGAAGTGCCCAATAAGTCCCCGGCGATTGTCTCTTTAAAAGAGATGTTGCTTTCAAAAGCAATGAAAAAAAGCAGTTCAAAAATAACGGTTCCTTTGGGGTTGGACGTTTCCGGCGAGCCAATCGTCGCTGATATTGGCAAAATGCCCCATGTTTTAATTGCCGGGCAAACCGGTTCCGGAAAAAGTGTTTTGCTTAATTCTTGGATATCAACCATCTTGTTTAAAACTTCCCCTGATGAGGTTAAATTATTCTTGGTTGATCCGAAAAGGGTCGAACTGACCAGATATAATGGCATTCCCCACTTGCTTACTCCGGTGGTGGTTGAACCGGAAGAGGTGCTTTCTGCTCTTAAGTGGTCAATGAAGGAAATGGACCGTCGTTACCGTCTTTTTGCCGAAAAAGGAGCCAGAAATTTAGAAGTTTATAATAATAGTATCCCCAAAGAGGAGAAGCTCCCTTTTATCCTTATTATCATTGATGAGCTGGCCGATATTATGCTTTTTGCTCCGGCTGACGTGGAAGATGCTGTTTGCCGGATTGCTCAGATGGCAAGAGCAACAGGAATACATTTGGTTTTGACAACTCAAAGGCCGTCGGTTGACGTTTTAACCGGTTTGATTAAGGCTAATATTCCCTGCCGGGTTTCTTGCGCTGTTTCCAGCATGACTGACTCCCGGGTTATTTTAGATACTCCGGGAGCGGAAAAACTGTTGGGTCGGGGTGATATGCTCTATACCCCGCCTGACCAGGCGAAACCGACCAGAATTCAGGGAGCTTTTGTTACTGACGAAGAGGTCAGTCAGCTGATTAATTTTATTAAAGGCCAAGGCGAGGCGGAGTATCAGGAAGAGGTGCTTTCCCAGCCGGTTTCGGTATCCGGGAACAGTATTTTAGTTGACGGTGAAGAAAGGGATGAACTTTTCCAGAGAGCGGCCGATTTAATCAGGTTGGCCGGAAAGGCGTCAGCTTCCTTGTTACAGAGGAAACTGAGAATCGGTTACGCTCGGGCGGCCAGGGTGATAGACCAGTTGGAAGCGGCCGGGATTGTCGGTCCCGGAGAGGGGTCAAAACCAAGAGAAGTAATTGGTTAAAAATTCTTTTTTCGGCTTCTTTATTTTCCATTTATCCATGAAAAAAGCGGGAGAAGTTTTTATCGAAGAAAGGAAAAAGAAAGGTTTTTTCCTGGAGGAAGTAATTAAAAAAACTAAAATCCCCAAGAGTTTTTTATTGGCGATAGAATCCGGGAATTACTCCAAACTGCCGGGAGGTCCTTACCCTGATTTATATGTCAGGCGTTACGCCCGCTTTCTAGGCTTATCGGAGAAAAAATTGGCGGCCATTTTCCGGCGCGATTATTTAGAATTTCACGGGGAGACCAAGAAACCTCTTTTGCTTAAAATAGGTTTTGTTCCCCAGTGGCGGGCAATTTTTGGAGTGGGAACAGTGGTTTTGATTTTTGCCGGCTATCTTTTTTACCAATACTTCAATTTCGTCTACCCGCCCAAAATAAAAACCGAATGGTCAAAGAACTCTTCCGGCGACCTGGTTCTTGAAGGTAAAACCGATTCCAGAGCAACTCTTTTGATAAATGACCGGCTGGTCGAGATCGACCAGAAAGGAAATTTCTCTTACCGGATAAGAGAGGACGACGGGGACAAACTTTATCTTTCGGTGGAGTCCCCTTCCGGGAAAACCAGAACTATGGTTAAAGAAATTGACGGTAGGAACTGATTTTTGGAAAGCAAGATTTAGTCCTTTTTTTAACCAAAGTGGTCGTTTAGCTATCTGTGTGGCAATATAGCGGTATAGCTTCTCGGCTTTGATTGACAAAGTTTTGCTAAATTGCTAATTTCTATAGAGAGGCTTTACTTATGGAATCAGCGGTTCAGATAGTTTTAATTATCAGCATTTTTTCTTTGACAGTGATTTTCGTCACCGCCGGAGTTTGGGTGGTGCTGATTTTGAGAGAGATTAAAAAAGTGCTTAAAAAACTCGGTAAAGTCGGTGAAGATGTTGAGGAAACAGCCCATTTTGTCAGGGACAAGGTCAAGGAAGGTTTTAACATGATGACAATTTTAACCGGTGTTTCCGCCGCTTTTTTTGAAAAGCATAATTTAGCCGATTTGCTCTCTAAATTTGAGAAGGTTAAAGAGGAGATTAAAAACAGGGTTGGTGAAGAAAAAGAAGCGATTAGGGAGACGATTGCCTCAGTTAAAAAAGAGATCAAAAGCAAAAAAGAGAAGAAATCCAAGCCGCGGTTTTTCTTCAAAGGCAAAAAGTCTTGAGCCTGTTTTTTCTTACCCTACTTGGGCGAAGAGAACTACATAATTGTGCCCGGATTTTTTGGCGCACTTGGGGTAGGTGGTGAAGCGTGTCTTT
>JAHJSD010000037.1 GCA_018830585.1 Patescibacteria group bacterium | reverse complement strand
GGTGGTGTCAATTGTTGCCATCACAGTCAAAGTGCCTTCCTGGTTTGGAGCCATGGACCGGCTGTTCGGTGAAAAAGATAATGAGGCGGTATCGGCAGAAGCGGCGCTGCCTTGATACTCTACTCTCTTTTTCAACCGGGAGATAGAAAGAGGCACTGCCACTAAGAGCAAAAGAAGAAAAAGACCGATAATTAATCTTTTCATTAGTTTATTTTACTGCTTTTATTCTTATCTATAAATAACCAATCAACATGATCACATCCAGCCCGTCGACTCCGCTGTTATGATCGAGATCGCAAGCAGGACAAGCGCCAAGATTGCCAAAGTAAGAAATAAGATAAATCACATCTAATCCGTCAACCTCCCTGTTTCCGTCAACATCTCCGGGGATGGGAGTGGGGGTTGGTGTCAGGGTCGACGAGGGTGTCTGGCAGCGATCGTCTAAACAAATTTGTCCCGGGCCGCAGTTTTGGCAGGAACCCCACTGGCGCAAAGAGTTGCAGGCTCTAATTTGAGTGTCGCTACAGCAGAGAGTGTCTCCCGGCGTGCATTGCGGAGCTAAGGTCGGGGTATTAGTAGGCTGAACCGTCTCCACACGGATTTCTCCGTGGACCACTTTAGTGATATCCAAAACATCCTCAACATCGCCGGCAGAATGAGTAACAATATTGCAGTCGGTAGTTCCTTCCGGAACGAGCATAAATTGAAGGAGGGAGACACCCGCTTTTAAAGCCAAAAAGTCGACTTCGGCTAAAAGAATATCGTTGTAGCCGGTGACAGGAGAAGTTGGACCAGCGCCGGAGTTAAAAGCGACCGCGCCAAACTCAAGCTGTCTGTTCGTCTGGGCATCAGAAACAACTTTAGATTGATCAAAAGCCATGGTATCAGTTATTGGCAGGTAGGTGGAAAAACCGCTTCCTGTTTTTGGCCTGATTCCGGTTAACCGGACAATATCCGGGTTAAATTTCAGAATTACGTCTACCCCGTCAACCGTTTCGCCTGCCGGGTTCAAGTAAATTTTGACAGTTTTGCTGTTGCCAACTCCGACAGTGGCAGGGTCTGAGCCAATTTTAAAAAAAGCCGCTTTCTGACCTCCGGCGGCTCCTTTTCTGGTTTCTTGTTTTTGCCGGGTGGAGTAAACAAAAGCGGTTAATCCGACTAAAGAAATGCCCAAAAATGCGATCAAGGAAATTAGATTTATTTTTTTTCGCGGCCCAAGATTGGAAAAAGTTTTTTCACTTCCGGCAAAATTCATACTGACTCATTATTTTATTATCAAGGGTAATTGTCAAGGATACGTCCTGGTCCATTAGATTACGGACACATATAAGAAGCTCCGGGATCGGGCCTTTTCGACCCTGAAGCGAAAGGGCTTTTAAACTCTTTGCTTTTATCTCAGATTTTACCCCAGCGCCAGACCCGACGTTACACCGGGATTGGTGCCGGGGTAATTACAATCCTGGATCGTTTTTGAGATTTTCGTTTCCGGGATCGAATTAATTCCCTTAGGTGTCAACCTAACCCACCCCGGGGGTGTGATAAGTGAAGAGAATTTTTTAGGCATTTTATATTTTATAGCAAGCCACTTGGTCTAATCTCGGCAATTCTTTGGAGGGTTGGGATATCTTTCGCTCCTAATTTTTGCATTCCCTGTTTAACGGCAGCAACAAGTTTAGGAAGAAAGGTGTAACCCGAGCCTTTGTAGCCAACTTTTGTTACTTTTCCTTCCGGCACTTTTATTTTTACTTTCTCAATCCCGTAGCGAACCGAGCTCCGTTTTTCCATTGCTTCCAAAGAACCCATCCCCCGATAGTTTTTTATCAGATAACCCAACTCCTCATCAAATACCACTTCGCCGGGCGATTCCTCCAGCCCCGCCAACAAAGAACCCATCATCACTGTTTGAGCGCCTAAAGCCAGAGCTTTAGTGATATCAGACGGACGGCGAATACTGCCATCAGCAATAATGGGGACTTGAAAGCCTAATTTTTTGGCCATTTTTTTCGTTGCCTGGCCACAATCCCAAACCGCTGACGCCTGAGCCCGGCCAATACCTAAATATTCTTGGGTAATACAAGCGGCGCCGGGACCGATGCCCACCCTTAAACCATCAACCCACTTACCAACGTTTTTGATAATCTCAGTAACCATTTTGCCTGAGTCCACATTTCCTAAAATGACTTCAAGCGAGGGAAAGTTTTCTTTGACGTATTTGGCAATTTCTAATTGCTCTCTGAAAACAACTGAGGCGTCAATCACAATACCGTCAACTCCCGCCCCAATTGCTTTTTTAAGCCGCTCCTGCGCTAGAATTAGTCTTGATTCAACCGCAATCAATACCTTCAATTGTTTGTTTTTATCTTTAGTGGCAAGAGGATACATCTCATTTTTCCGTAAATCACTGTCTGTCACAATCGCCACCAAACGAGAATTTTCATCAATAATCGGCAAAGTATCAAGATTATATTTTCTGATAATTTTGTTGACCGCCCGGATATCATTTTTATCAAGAGTGTCTTTTTTCTTACCCGTAATTAATTTTTCTTTAGGTGTCATAATTTTGGCTAAAGGCATGGTCATTTCTTTTTTGGTTTCTAAATATCTGACATCTCGGTGAGTGACGATGCCGACTAATTTTGATTTTGAGGTGCCATCTTGAGTAATCGGGACACTGTAAAAACCATATTTCTGAGCGATTTGATAAATATCAGCCACCGTGTTTTCGGGGCTTAAAACAATTGGTTTGCGGACAAAAGCAGCTTCAAAACGCTTTACTTTTTCAACCTCTGCCATTTGCTCATCAATGGTTGCATAGTTGTAGTGAATCACCCCAATCCCACCCATCAAAGCCATCAAAATTGCCATTTCCGCTTCAGTGACTGTGTCCATAGGTGAACTGACAAAAGGAGTTTTCAGCTTGATATTTCGGGAAAACTGGCTGGTTAAATCCACCTCTTCTCTTTCAAAATCAGGCAGTTGATTACAAACCAAAAGAATATCTTGATACCAAAATTCTTTGTTTTGGAGACCGGGATGAAGTTTAGCCATTTCTTTTTAGATATACTCAATGGTGGCCGGCGGTTTTGGTGTCAGCTCATATAAAACTCTAACTACTGAAGGAATTTCTTTGATTATTTTTTTCCGAATTTTTTGCAAAACTTTCCAGGGAATTTCAGAAGCGCTTGCAGTAATTGCGTCTTTGGAGTCAACAGAACGAATAACTATTATATTTCCAAAAATTCTTTTTCCCCCTCTAACTCCAGTGGCTTTGTCAGAAAGAAGCACGGCAAAAGCCTGAAAAGGAGAACATTTTTCAAGTTCCTGTTCAACTATGGTCGTTGTCCGACGAACAATCCTGATCTTTTTAGGAGTTACCTCTCCAACAATTCTTATTGCCAAGCCTGGCCCGGGAAAAGGCATGCGTTTGTAAATTTCCTTTGGCAACCCCAAAACTTGGGCAACCTGGCAGACTTCTGGTTTATATAAAAACTTTAAGGGTTCAATTACTTTAAATCCATATTTTTGCGGGTTAATCCCAATTTGTTCTAAAACATTATGCTGAGTTTTTATCCCGCCGACAGTTTCCATAATATCTGCCTTAATTGTTCCTTGAATTAAAAATTTAGCTTTTTGAATTTTCAGCGTCTCCCCTAAAACTTGGTAAAAGACTTCCCGAAAAGCTTTTCTTTTTTTCTCAGGATCAATTTTGCCTTTAAGAGCTCTAAAGAAGCGAGTTTGGTCTGGTAACAATTTTGTTTTTACCCCAAGTTTTTTCAAAACAGCCACTACTTTTTCCGGTTCACTCTCGCGCATTAAACCATCATCAACAAAAATCGCCGCCAAATTTTTCCCTAAAGCTTGATGAGCAAGGATAGTACAGGTCATACTATCAACTCCGCCTGAACAAGCCACGACAGCTTTTTGAGCGCCGACTTCTTTTTTGATTTGCTTAATTTGTTTTTTAATAAATTGTTCAACTTTCATTTTTTCTTATAATCGCCGCTTTTATGGAGCCCTACGGATTGATCCCAAAGGGATCCCTTCGGGACACCATGGGACTCCATTTATCCAAAGGGTTGGCTAAATAATCTAAAACTCGCATCAATTGTTTTTGAGTAATCTTACCTACTCTAGCATAAAATCTTAAAGTTGGTTTTATTTTCAAAGCCGCATGTAAAGCGTAACCTTTCTTGGCCAACTGCTCTGTTCCTCCTTGCTCTCTGTCAAACACCACCGCTATGTCTTTTACTTCTAAGCCGTTATCCTCCAATACTTTAATCGCTTCTAACTTACTGTCAGCGCTCGTTACTAAATCATCCACCACCAAAACTGTCTTTCCTTTCTCGTAATCCCCATCAATCGTCCTTATCTCTCCGTGAGTTTTTTTATCCATCCTCGGTGTAATCTGGGGTTTACCAATTTTATCTGCCAAAGAAGAGACTAACGCAACCGCGGCCAGCGGGATACCGGCAATATAGTCATATTTGACTTCCTTGGTTAAATCAACAAGTGCTAATACCGCCTTTAATTTAACATCCAAATAGGATTGTAATTTTCTTAAATCAATATAGAACGGCGACAACGGGGCGTCCGGATTGCTCTCATGAAGCTTCAATCGCCATCCCTTCTTGAAATCAAATTTGATAACCCCTTTATCAAATAAACTAAGGGCTAATTCTTTCTGACTTTTAGATAATACTGTCATCTTCATTCTTTTAACTCCCATCCGCCTGCAGGTAAAGACCGGCCGCTTACCGATTTCAAAACTATATCTGCATTATGGCCTCTATCAACCAAGTAACTTCCACCGTCTCTAATCCATTGCGGACCAATTCGTTTTGCCCAAATAGTCACCCCAGATTCAGG
Organism: Patescibacteria group bacterium; assembly: GCA_018830585.1. Lineage (GTDB taxonomy): Bacteria > Patescibacteriota > Microgenomatia > UBA12405 > JAHJSD01 > JAHJSD01. The sequence continues at coordinate 1,793 of JAHJSD010000037.1, read as the reverse complement.
AAAAACCACCGCAACCAATCCTCTTTCGTGTTCAGGACTCATCTTTTTCACCTCCTTTCAAGGCAGGTTTATAAATACTTTTTAATTTCACTGTCTAATTTTTCTGTTTCTTTTCTCGCTGCTTGGGCAAAGTCCTTATCTCCAGAAGCAAAAATAATCCCTCTTGATGAGTTTATAATCATCCCTTCACTTCTTATATCTTTGCTGGCCGCAACTGCTTTTTCAATGTCGCCGCCTTGTTTCCCAATTCCCGGAATTAAAAATGGCAAATCGGGAGCAATTTTCCTAATTTGAACTGCTTCTTCCGGATAAGTAGCGCCAACAACTAAACAACAATTACCATTTTTGTTCCAATTATTGACTACTTGATAGGCAACTACTTGATAAAGAGGCACTTTGCCTAAAACTGAGTGATTAACAATCAAATCCTGAAATTCTCCAGCGCCTGGATTTGAAGTTCGACAAAGGACAATTACTCCCTTATTTTTCCTTCTTAAAAAGGGTTCTACACCGTCAAAACCCAAATAAGGATTCACCGTAACCGCATCTACCCCATAGGTATCAAAAACTTCAATGGCATACTGCTCGGCGGTGTTGCCAATATCGTTCCGTTTAGCGTCCAAAATTACTGGAATTTCTGGGTATTTTTTATGGATATAAGCGACCGTTTTTTTAAGGGCTGTTATTCCTTGTTCGCCTAAAGCGCCATAGAAAGCATACTGAGGTTTATAAGCGCAAACTAAGTCATGGGTAGCCTCAACAATTTCTTTATTAAATTTAAACATGGCTTTTTCAATTCCCACTCCTTTTCTTACCATTCGGGGGATTTCGTCATATTGGGAGTCTAAACCAACACAAACAAAATTATCTTTTTGCCATCTTTTCTTCAGCATTTCTATGAAGCGGCTTTTTGCTTTCCCTGTCCTTTTTGTTTTAAACATTTTTCACCCCCTTTTGACCAGCGGTTAAAAACTGGGCCATCTTGGCAAACAAGTCTACCCTTCGGCCGCATGATCCACAAACACCGAAGCCGCACTTGATTATCGCCTCCAAGCCTACCTGATAATTTACCCTATAACGCTTACAAATGTCAACCACTTTTTTAAGCATCGGTTCTGGGCCACAAGCGTAAACACAATGAGCCTGTTTCAAAAGTCATCGCGAACGAGTGAAGCAAGTGTGGCGATCTTGTTTTTAAAGCTGGATTGCCGCGTCGTTAACACTCCTCGCAATGACGTAAAGAGTTTTGAAACCAGTTGAATCTGTTCTATTTTGAGAAATTACTTTTGGCTTAATTGACGTTATCAGTTGGTTTTTGGAATTATAGAAACGATTTTGATTATCTTGTAGTCTTAAGGTCTTTTATCAAATTCAGTTAACCAAAACTGCCAGCTGATTAGGTTTTCTCTTCTGGTTTGTTTTAATCCCCGGTGTCTTGATACTTTGGTTTCTAATTGGGAGAAGAAGCCTTCAAGACCATTGTTGTCCCTGGGCATGTTGGCAATATTCAGATAAGTGAAATCGGGTTTCGCGGGTTTCGCGGGTTTCGGCGGGTTTCGCGGGTTTCGGGACGGGGCTAAGATTGTTGCATTGACACGGAAAAAGTACTAACATCTTTTTATGACCAGAATGGCTCGTCTTGATTTTTCAAACGGTTTTTTCCATGTTTTCAACCGAGGGTTAAATAAACGGAATGTCTTTTTGGCTAACAACGATTATCAGTACTTTCTTGAGAAAATTAAGTTTTTGCTTGGAGAGTTAGACCACCGGGTCTACTGTTATTGCCTTTTACC
>JAHJSD010000036.1 GCA_018830585.1 Patescibacteria group bacterium | reverse complement strand
TTGATAAGTTCACGACAAATATCGAAACTCCTATGTTAATTCCGCTGCCGCGGGGCGCGACAGCCTTCGAATTCTTGCTTTATATTATAAACACAGCAATCATCAAAAGCTAAAATCCCTGCCTGCCGGCCCGCTTCGACTGCCCACGAAGCGAGCAGACAAGAATTATTCGATTCCTTCAACAAAGCCTCAAGATCGGAACGACATTCCCCTGGTCGTTATTCTGAGGAATTCTGATGACGAAGGATCCCCTTGTACAAGCAAATTGCCGTTCCATGGGGATTCTTCCCCGCCAGCAACTGCGTAGCTTTGGGCGGGTCAGAATGACGAGGTTACTCTGGCCGTCATCCTGAGAAATTCCGCCCCCTCCGTCATCCTGAGGAAGTTCCAACGACGAAGGATCTATCGAGTAAAACGAGCGTTCAGAATCCCGATCCAGAAAATGAAAATCCCCAAACAATCCTGGATCGAATCCGAATTTTTTCTGATAAGTTCGCCACAGCTATTAAATAAACCTTCCGGTAACGGAATCCTTGTTTTTTTTGATTTGCTCCGGCGTTCCCTGAGCAATTAGATAACCGCCTTTCCCTCCCCCTTCCGGACCTAATTCGACAATCCAATCCGCTTGTCTGATTATTTCAGGATTGTGCTCGATCACTACTACCGTATGACCGGCGTCGACTAACTTTCTTAAAACTGTCAATAGTTTTTCCAAGTCGGCAAAATGGAGACCGGTGGTTGGCTCGTCTAATAAATAAACCATCTGTTTGTTGCTTCTTTTAACCAATTCCCTGGCTAATTTCAATCGCTGGGATTCCCCTCCGGAAAGTGTCGGCGAAATCTGGCCTAATTCTAAATAACCCAAACCAATTTCTTTCAATAAAGCCAATTTTGGAAAAATTCTCCTGTGATTGGCAAAAAATTCGGCCGCCTCGTCAACGGTCATTTTCAAAACATCGGCAATGCTTTTATCTTTATAGTCAACATCCAAAACCGATTCTTTAAACCTGCTGCCGTTGCACTCCTCGCAAGCAACCCAGACATCAGGTAAAAACTCCATTTTAACCTGGATCGCTCCCTGCCCCTGGCAACGGGGGCAGCGGCCGCCTTCGACATTAAAGGAAAATTGGCTTTTGGTAAAACCGCGGACCTTGGCTTCTTTGGTCAAAGCAAAAAGGTCGCGGATATCGTCAAAAACACCAATATAGGTAGCCGGGTTGCTTCTCGAAGTTTTTCCGATCGGCGATTGGTCAACTACCAGGATTCTTTCAATACCTCGGGAGCCGTCAATTGAATCGTAGTCACCGGCAGTCCGGTGAAAGTGGCCGTAAACTGTTTTTGACAAAGCCGGATAAAGGGTTCCTTCTATTAAAGTGGATTTTCCCGAACCGGAAACGCCAGCCACTACCGTCAAAGTTTTTAACGGGAATTTAACGGTGAGGTTTTTAAGGTTATACTGCCGGCAGCCGCGCAGAGTTAACCAGTCTTTTAAAACGGTTTTCTTGTTTTTAGCCTTCTTTACCTTTTTTCTGCCGCTAAGATAAGCCGCGGTTAAGGATTTGGTGTTTTTCTTAAACTGTCCGGGCAAACCGGAGGTGACAATCTTCCCGCCTTCTTTGCCTGCTCCGGGACCAAACTCAACCAAAAAGTCCGCGCTTTCTAAAACCGACTGATCATGCTCAACCACAATCACGGTATTGCCCAAGTCGCGAAGGTCTTTCAAAGTATCAATTAATCTCCCGGTGTCCCTGGGATGAAGACCGACGGTGGGCTCGTCTAAGATGTATAAAACTCCGGTCAAGCCCGTTCCTAATTGGCTGGCCAGTCTGATCCTTTGCGCCTCACCAGTAGAAAGAGAAGTGGCGTCCCGGGACAAAGATAAGTAGTCGACCCCGACCGCGATTAAAAAATTAATTCTTGACTCAATTTCTCTGATAATTATCTCAACTACTTCTTTCTGAGAAACTTCTTCTATTTTCTTTAACAAACCGGAAATCCATTTTGAAAACTCATCCAAGGCAAGGCCGGAAACATGAGAAATGTTCTTGCTGTCGATCAGAACCGAAAGCGCTTCCTTGTTCAACCTGCCGCCAAGACAGTCGGGGCAAGTTTCCCTAATCATCAGGCTTTCTAACTTTTTCCTGATAAAATCCGATTCCGTCTGGAAAAACTGAGCCTCGATTCTTCTTGACTGATGATAGGAAACCCTATTGGGGTCAACTTTTAAAATCGACCCCAAACCCCGGCAACGGGAACAGGCCCCCAGGGGGGAATTAAAAGAAAAAAGCCTGGGTAAAATCGGCGGCAGGGAAATGCGGCAGGCCGGACAACTGAATCTTCTGGAAAAAAGCTGGTCTGTTGTTTTTTTTGGTTTTTCCGGAAAATCAAAACCAACATCTTCTACTCTTGATAAAATAGCCAGCCCTTCCGAGAGTTCAAAAGCCATTTCTACCGAATCGGTCAACCGGCCCAAAAATTCTTTTTGATCTTTCGGAATCGCCGATAAATTAATTTTATCAATCACCAGATCAATATTGTGGCGGTTGGTTCTGATTAAGAAAATATCCTCGTTCAAGCCGTAGAAATGGCCGTCGATCCTCGCCTTTCGGAAACCTTTACCGAGTAAATTCTGAAAAAGTTTGGTAAACTCGCCTCTTTTGTCCCGGACTACCGGCGACATGATCAAAAAACGGGCCTTGCCTTCAGAGGCAATCAAGCCGGTTGCCTGTTCTGAAATCTGTTTGGCCACCTGAAGCGGGGTTTGGCGTTCAATCGGCCGGCCGCAGGAAGGACAAACCGGGTTGCCTGCCTTGGCAAAAAGGAGCCTAAGATAATCATAAATCTCCGTTACCGTGCCTACGGTAGAACGGGGATTGTGAGATAAACCTTTCTGGTCAATGGCAATTGCCGGCGAAAGCCCTTTGATCTGGTCAACATCCGGCTTGGGAGCGATACCCAAAAACTGCCTGGCGTAAGTCGAAAGCGACTCGACGTATCTTCTTTGGCCTTCGGCAAAGAGAGTGTCAAAAGCCAAAGAAGATTTCCCCGATCCGGAAACGCCGCAGAAAACTACTAACTTGTTTTTGGGAATAGACAAGTTAATATCCTGCAAGTTGTGCTCTCTGGCGCCTCTAATAATAATCTCGTCCTGTTCCGTCATAGGGAGTATTTTACACTAAAGCCCAAGACAAGCTCTTTAAACAGGTAAAGAAGTGTCAAGTTTACTTAGGTGTCAACCCACCCGCATCGTAGACTCAGCTTTGGCGGGCAAGCCTATCACACCCCGGGGGTGTGAAGTCCAAAGGGATCCCTTCGGGGTAAGGAGTGTTAAATTTGCTTAGGTGTCAACCTAACCCACCCCGGGGGTGTGGAGCTCGGGGGTGTGGAGCTGGGGTGTGGAGCTCCCCGGGGGTGTGAAGGCGCGAAGCATTAATCCAGCCAGTCTTCCATTTTTCTAATTTGGTCTCTCACTTTTACTGCCGCTTCAAACTCCAAAGCGGCGGCCAATTCGCCCATTTTTCTTTTTAAAACCCTGATTTCAAAACTTATATCCTTTGGCGTCATTGACTCAGGATTAGAAAAAAGACCGCGCTTGCCCAGTTTATTCTTTTTAAAACCGCCCTTAACGATTCCCTTTCTGATCGGCTTTTCTATCGTCTTGGGGGTAATTTTGTACTTCTTATTATAATCTAATTGGATCCGGCGCCTTCTTTCCACCTCGGCAATCGCTTCAACTATAGCGTTAGTTTTCTCGTCGGCGTAAAGGATCACTTCTCCGGCGGAATTTCTGGTTGCTCGACCCATGGTCTGGATCAAAGAAGTTTTTGAACGCAAAAACCCGCGGCTGTCGGCGTCCAAGATCGCCACTAAGGAAACTTCGGGTAAGTCAAGCCCTTCCCTTAAAAGATTAACCCCGACAATAACGTCATATTTACCCCGGCGCAGATCGGCTAAAATCTTAACTCTTTCTAAAGCGGCAACATCGGCGTGAATATAATGGACCGCGATTTTCTTCCCCTGGGTATTTTTAGTGTCGGACAAATAAACGGAAAGGTCTTCCGCCAGCCTCTTGGTTAAAGTAGTCACCAAGACCCTTTGTTTTTTCTTTTTCCTTTTTAAAATTTCTTGAATTAAATCCTGAACCTGATTACCGGTCGGCCGGACAACTACTTCCGGTTCGGTTAATCCGGTCGGCCGGACTAATTGTTCCACCACCCGGTAGTCTGATTTTTTTATTTCCCATTCCGCCGGGGTGGCGGAAACATAAATTGTTTTCGGAACTAAATTTAAAAATTCAGGCAGTTGAAGCGGCCTGTTGTCTAAACAGGCCGGCAGTCTGAAACCAAAATCAATTAAAGTCTGTTTCCTGGATTTGTCGCCTAAATACATACCCCCGACCTGAGGCACGGTGATATGGGATTCGTCGATCACTACCAAGAAATCGTCGCCAAAGGCATGTTTATAGAAATCTATTAAAGTGTTGGGCGGATCACCGGGGTCGCGGTTGTCAAAATAACGGGAATAATTTTCAATCCCGCTGACATAGCCGACTTCGTGAATCATTTCTAAGTCATAGTTCACTCTTTGCTCCAATCTTTGCGCTTCCAATAACTTGTCTTCTTTTTTCAGCTCGGCCAATCTTTTGTTTAAATCTTTTTCAATTTGGACAAAAGCCTGGCCCAAAACACCCGGGTCGGCAATATAATGTTTGGCCGGACAAACAAAAAACGACTGCTCTTCGATTTTTTGATCGGAGAAAAGTTTTTTCAAAGACAAACCGATAATCTTGTCCCCGGAAAACTCCACTTCCAAAATTTCCTCTTTATAGGCTAAACCTATTTCGATCAGATCTCCCCTGCGCCTGAAAACGCCCCGGCCCACTTCCCAGCGGTTATTCTCGTAAAAAAGGTCAACTAAATCCTTAGCTAATTCTCTTTGACTGATTTTTTGACCCACCTTTAGCTCTAAAATCTTCCGAGAATATTCCGTCGGCGAACCGATGTTATAAATACAAGAAACCGAGGCGACGATAACGACATCTTTCCTGGAAGAAAGCAGGCTGGTCGCCTCTAATCTCAACCGGTCAATTTCCTCGTTGACATCGGTTTCTTTGGCAATATAAGTGTCTGTTTGGGGAATATAAGATTCGGGCAGATAATAATCGTAATAAGAAATGAAAAAACCAACCCCGTTTTTCGGAAAAAACTCGCGGAATTCCTGGTACAACTGAGCGGCTAATGTTTTGTTGTGGGAAATAACTAAGGTCGGTTTTTGAACATTCTTGATTACATTGGCAATAGTGTAAGTTTTTCCCGACCCGGTAACACCCAACAAAACCTGATGGGGCAAACCGTCTTTAATCCCCTTGGTTAATTTTTCAATTGCCTGGGGCTGGTCCCCGGTGGGCGAATAAGGCGCTTTCAATTTGAATTCCACAACTTCCTATTTTACCAATAACTGTCTTTTTTGGAAAAAGCCGGAACTGTTCGAGTCCTTCGACGAGCTCAGGATCAAGGACCTGTCGAGAACCGAGTCAGACTCGATCGAGGGCCCTCTTCCGATGAATTTTCTCGATTCGAAGACTCACTCGAAAGATAAATTGCTTAGTTAACACCCCCGGGGCGAGATCTCCTGCCTGCCGGCAGGCAGGGCAGACACCCCGGGGGTGAATCAATGCTCACCATCGTTATTACCGAAGGACTCGAAGAATAAAAGCTCCTTATCGTTCGAGCTTGCCTGCCTGCCGGCAGGCAGGTCGAGAACTATCCCTCGACAAACTCTTCTCGACTCGAGTTTACCGAAGGGCTCGAAGAATAATTTCCCTATCACTTGAGGCTACCCCAGGCCAACACCCCCGAGGTGAAAATCTTCAGACACCTCGGGGGTGAATCCGTGATGATGAATCGCGTGAATCGAGGAAATCAGTAGGCAGGCAACCAAGGTGAAACAAGCGCAAAGTGAAATCAACTAACTTTAACCCTGAAGATTTTAGAGTAAAACTATCTTCCTCTTTGTCTGAATCCGCGGACAAGATCACGAACATCTTGTCGAACAAGACACACCGCCTCGCGGACAACCTGCAACGGAGAAAGCCGGAGTCTCAACAAACCTCTTTTGGTCATCTCCGCCCGAGAAGTTACCCCAGTCTCACGGTCTATCAAAATCCTTTCTTCTCCCGGTCTATCTGCTCCTCCTGGTGATATCATCTGGTCGATTGGCATATTTAACTCCTGACTTAATTACCTTAACACCGAATAAAATTTATCCTCTTCTTATCCTGGCTAAAACCTGGAGTCTTTTTCCCTCTACCACTTGGGGTAGCCCCCGGATTGACTTTTTGGCAGTTCTCTCCATCAATACTCCTGTCAAAAGCAGACTTTCTCTTTTTGAAACGGCAGGTCCTCCCAAACGCCCGGTAAGAGAAAGTCCTGTATTCTCCTCGTAAATCTTGCCTTCAAAAGACCAATCACCATAACGATCCTGTATCCAATCCCCAGACAGCCTGTCACGTCCATTACTCTCTCCGATCCTCATACAACTCTTCACTTCCAAATCTCCAAAACCAAGGTCCGCTCCGCCTCCACGGGCAATTTCCCCTATTCTTCTTATTATTCTCATATCAATCTACTTATAATTTTTAACTTTGAGATATTATAAGACAGAGTCCCGTAGTTTTCAATAGTAACACCTTCTCTCTAAAATGATCCCCCCATTTCAACGATTGAAATGGGGGGTCAAACTGGTCGCTCGAAGAATAACCAAATGTTAAAATAACCTGATGATTGAAATAGTCAGCTTAACCATCGGAGAACTGGAGACCAACTGCTATTTGGTTTCTGACTCGGAGACCAAAGAGACAATCGTTATTGATCCGGCGGATGAGGCCAATTTTATCAGCGAAAAAATAATCAGTCTGAGTTTAAAGCCGAAAATCATTGCTGCCACCCATGGCCATTTTGACCATCTGCTTGCCGCCAACGAACTGCAAATAGCCTTTGAAATCCCCTTTTTAATCCACAAAAAGGACGAGAAATTAGTCAAACAAATGGCCAAATCGGCCGAATGGTGGCTAAAAAGGGAAATTGTTGAACCAATTCCGAACATAAATGGCTACTTAGCGGAAGACTCTATTATCCGCTTCGGCAAAGAAACACTTAGAGCAACTCATCTACCCGGACACACGCCGGGAAGTATCGCCCTTTACAGTTTGGAAAACAAAGTTTGTTTCAGCGGAGACGTCCTTTTTGAAAACGGGGTCGGCAGAAGCGACTTTTCCTATAGTTGCCGAGAAGAACTTAAAAAATCAATAGAAAAAATCGAGGCAAAAACCCCCGGTTTTACTATCTATCCCGGCCACGGACGATCATTTCACCCCGGCACCAGTCCCGAGGTAACACCAGGGTAAAACGGGGTTTCGGTTTCTCCAAAGAAGAAACCCCGGCCTTCAGTCCGAAAAGACTTCACTTATAATAGCTTTTTACCTGATACAAAAAGTATAAGCCTACCCCAGTCATCAAAATGGCGGTGCCGGAAAAATAGAAAATCCCGCCGACAATACTCAAAAGCGAAGACCAGTAAAGCAAATGCCAGCCTTTCTTAGCCTTCTTAAACAAAAAAGAAACCGCCGTTAGCTCCATTACCACTTGAACAGCGCTAATAGTAACATTGATCAAAGCCCCAGTCATGTTTCTTTGCGCCATGCCAAACTGTGAGGCAGTCATCCTAAAAGAATCGAAAAAATTAAGCAATCCGGGAATAGCCAAAATCCCGAAAGCCAAAGTCAGCCAAGGAAGCGCTTTAACAACCCACTCCTGCCACTTTTTAGGCAGGGCCGGAGCCTTTTTAACAAATAAAACCTCAAAAAAGTTGTCTAATTTTTTTAAAAAATCTTTCATAAAATCAGATCACCTCCTTCTTTTTTCTCAGTAATAAATTTATATTAACACAAACGAAGACTATGGAAACTTCTCGAACCCGTGTTGGAGCTGGTCAACACCCCGGGGGTGAACATTTAGCGAGAGACATTAACCGCCCAGCGAGGCGAGCAGACAGGTCTCCTTTGGGAGGGCAAAGTGCCAACGATTAGGGGATTCTTCCCCGCCAGCAACTGCGTAGCTTTGGGCGGGTCAGAATGACGAGATTGCTCCCCTCCGTCATCCTGATTCCCGACGTTGCGTCGGGATGAAGGATTCCTGCCGGCAGGCAGGTAGTTCCGACGTAACCTGTCTACGCCAGGCAAACACCCTGGGTTTTTACTTTCTTGGGATAAATTCTAATGTCCAAACCTTAAAATGATCGCTCATTGATACGATCGTTGAAATGAGCGGTTCAGGTGATGGTGATCACGATCCCGGATCGTTTTCGGATTTCGTTTCCGGGATCGAATTTCACCCCTGGACGTCATCCCGAGGAAGTTCCGACGACGAAGGATCCCCCTCGGAACGGCAACTTATTATAGCAAGGGGATTCTTCGCTACGCTCAGAATGACTATACTGCTCTGGCCATCATCTTGAACCTCAATCCCTTACTCTCCACCGTCATTCTAAGGAATTCTGATGACGAAGAATCCCCGCCCGCTAACGCCTGAGCGTAGCGATGGCGGGCGCGGCCCCTTTGAGATCAGCAAATTGCTGTTTTCACGGGGATTCTTCCTCCGACTTCGCGTCGGAATCAGAATGACGGGAAGCGAGGATTATAATTCACTCGAATCTTCTCGACTTCTCGACTTCGCTCGAAGAATAAACTTCTCGACCGGCGAGACCAGCAAACTACAGCCCTTCTTCCGAAAGTTCTTTTAGAAGTCTTCTCTGTTCTCCGTTCAATCTGGCAGGGATATCTACCTTGATAATCACATAGTGGTCGCCGGAAGAATAATGGTTTGGTAATTTAACCCCTTTACCCCGAAGTCTGATTGTCGTTCCCGATTGGGTGCCGGACCGGATTTTTAATTTTACTTCCTCGCCGTTAACCGTTTCCACCTCGAGTACTCCGCCCAAAACAGCCAAACTGAAAGGGATCTCTTTTTGGGAAAAAATGTCATCGCCTCTTCTTTGAAAATCAGGGTGATCGCCAATTTCAACCAGAAGGTAAAAATCTCCAAACCTGATTCTCTGACCCTCGGCGATACCCGCCGGAATTTTTATTTTCTTCCTCTTACCGCCAATCTCCACTTGTTTTTCTACTCCTTTGACCGCCTCCATAAAACTGATTCCAACCCGATAAGTAGGGATTCTTCGGCCGGAAAAAGGGGAAGCGCCGCCGAAAAATTGCTCAAAAATATCAAACGGATTGGAAAAATCACCGCCGCCGAAAAAATCGCTAAAATCTCCGGAACTGCTGTAGCGGTAAGTGAACGGTCCCTGCTGGCGGTCAGCGCCGCCGCCGGGAAACCCTTGACTAAAAGCGGCATGGCCAAACTGGTCGTAAGTTTCTTTTTTCTTAGGATCGGACAAGACTTCGTAAGCCTCGTTTATTTCCTTGAATTTCTCCTCCGCCCCGGAAGACTTGTTCTTATCCGGGTGCCACTTTAAAGCTAACTTCCGATAGGCCTTTTTTACTTCTTCGGCCGAAGAGCCTTTGGGAACTTCCAAAACTTCATAATAATCTTTTTTCATAAAAGTGAATTCTTCCCGACGTAACGTCGGGGCCTCCTTCCCTCAAAAAGAATGAAACCCCGCACCGCCCAGAGGCAACGTCGGGACTGGCGCTGGGGCAATTGTTGACGATATTGAAACTAATAGATGGCAATTCGGGCATTATTTATTCCGATTCTATCAGAGCAAAGATAAATCCTTTTGGGGAACTCTTCACCGTGGTTGGAATAATCAACCCGAAAAGTTTTGATAATAGTTTTGATCAACTGGTTTCAAAACTCTTTACGTCATTGCGAGGAGTGTTAACGACGCGGCAATCTATCTTTAAAAACAAGATCGCCACACTCGCTTCACTCGTTCGCGATGACTTTTGAAACAGTTTTGATAATAGTTTCAATAATATACCTTCTTTGATAAAGTTTTGGGAATTAGAATTTGCGGATTTGAAACCCGGAATTTAATTGACGATTTCGCCCTCTTCCGGTTCGGAGTCGTCCTTGCCGTCTTTTTTCTCTTTGGGCTTGTCCTGATCTTGGGAGGAATCATCCTGACCAGGCTGGCCTTCTTGAGCAGCCTGCTGGTGGATAGTCGTTCCGATCGCCTGCAAGAAGTTGCTTAACTCTTCAGACTCTTTAATATAATCCGCCTTGCTGGTTTCTTCTTTGGCCAAAAGATCCTTGGCCTTTTTAACCGCCTCCTCCAATTTCTCTTTATCTTCCTTTTTTATCTTATCCGTGGAATCTTTAATCAACTTTTCCGCCAGAAAAATCGAATTGTCTAACTTGTTTCTTTCTTCTGTTTTGGATTTTTTCTCTTCGTCTTCCTTGGCATGAATCTCGGCCTCCTGCTTCATTTTTTCCACTTCGTCCTCGGTCAAATTGGTGGCATTTTTGATAACAATATTCTGTTCTTTGCCGGTTGCCTTATCTTTAGCCGAAACAGTTAAAATGCCGTTGGCATCGATATCAAAAGTTACCTCAATCTGGGGCATGCCTCTTGGCGCCGGGGGAATTCCGTCCAAAACAAACCGGCCCAATGATTTATTATCCGATGCCATTGGTCTTTCTCCCTGAAGAATATGGATTTCCACCTGGGTCTGACTATCGGCGGCAGTAGAAAAAACTTGGGATTTCTTGGTCGGAACGGTGGTATTTCTCTCAATCAAAGGAGTCATCACTCCACCTAAAGTTTCGATTCCTAAAGTCAAAGGAGTAACATCCAAAAGCAAAACGTCTTTGACTTCACCGCTGATTACCGCCGCCTGAATCGCCGCCCCGACACCGACCACCTCGTCGGGATTAACAGACTTATTCGGTTCTTTGCCGAAATAATTTTTAACTATCTGCTGGATTTTCGGCATTCTGGTTTGCCCGCCGACAAGGATTATTTCATCGATCTGAGAAGTCTTAATTTTGGCGTCAGCTAAACACTTTTTAACCGGATCCATTGTTTTCTCGATCAGGTCTGCCACTAATTGTTCTAATTTTGCCCGGGTCAGTTTTTTATCAAGATGCAAAGCCTGGTTCCCTTTTTGGGTGATAAAAGGCAGATTGATATCGGTTTCCAAAGTTGACGAGAGTTCAATTTTGGCCTTTTCTGCCGCTTCTTTAATCCTCTGCATTGCCTGGGCGTCGCCTCTAAGATCAACCCCGTTCTCTTTTTCAAAGTCTTCCAAAATCCATTCGATGATTCTCTGGTCAAAATCTTCCCCTCCTAAAAAAGTGTCGCCATTGGTTGCTTTTACCTCAAAAACGCCGTCGCCGATTTCCAAAACCGAAATATCAAAAGTCCCTCCGCCTAAATCATAAACCGCTATTGTTTCCCCTTTCTTTTTCTCCAAACCATAGGCCAAAGCCGCCGCTGTTGGTTCGTTGACAATTCTTTCCACCTTTAAACCGGCAATTTCTCCTGCCTGTTTAGTCGCCTGCCTCTGAGAATCGTCGAAATAGGCCGGCACGGTAATTACCGCCTGGGTTACTTTTTCGCCTAAGTAGCTTTCGGCATCAGCCTTGGCTTTTTGCAAAATTTTTGCCGAAATTTCCTGAGGAGTATAAGTTTTGTCGCCAATCTTAACCGCGGCCAAATTATCTTTGCCGGCAACAATCTCGTAAGGAACCATCTTTTTGGCTTTGGCTACCTCAGGATCGTCACTTCTGCGGCCCATTAGTCTTTTAATGGCATAAACGGTCTTTTTGGGGTTTAAAATAATCTGCCGCTTGGCCAAATCTCCCACCAAACCTTTTTCCGGCTCAACTACTGAAGGAAGCAGGTTTCTCCCCTCTGAAGTAGGGATCACTTTCGGTTTGCCCGCCTCCATTACCGCCACGCAAGAATTAGTGGTTCCCAAATCTATGCCGATTATTTTTGCCATTTTTGCTCCTTTTTAAAAAATTTTTTAGGAATAATTAACCTTTGCCCCGGCCAACTTTCACCTTTGCCGGCCGGATCACTTTTCCGTTTAAAGAATAACCTTTAACAATTGTTTCTACCACCTGGTTTTCCGACCCCGGTACTACCTCAACGCAATCCATTAACTCCGGATCGAAATCCGCTTCTTTGGTCTTTATTTTGGAAACGCCCTCGCTTTCCAAAACAGCCCAGAATTGGTTCACCGCTATCGTCAAACCCCTTTCCTTTAAATGCTTTTCCGCCCGGCATAAATCATCATAAACTTCCAAGAGCTTGTCGACGATCCTGGAAAGAACTTTTCCTTTCCACTCAAAACTTCTTTCCCCTATTCTGCGGTCTAAATTATGATAATCTGCCAAAGCTCTTTTAAGCTGGTCTTCCAGCTCGCCGACCCTGCCCGCCAAATTCGAAACCTTTTTATTCTCCTTTGTTTTAACCGCTTTTTTAAGCATTGTAATTTAATTTTAAAGAATTATAAATACCAAGATTGTTTCAAAACGGTATCCCGGGACGATTTTCAAAAAATTGCCAACTCGGAAATAAGACCGGCGACATAATCAACCAAAGGGACTACCTCGGTATAGTGCAACCTCGAAGGTCCGATTACTCCAACCACACCCTGACGGGGACCGGCCCGATAAGATTGATAAATAAAACCGCAGGGTTCCAAAAATTCATTTTCAAGCTCTTCTCCCACCAAAAGATGGAACGGCTCCTCTTCACCAACGGCGAAAGCCCGGCTGACGATTTTTAACCAATAGTCAACATTATCTACCAAAGAAAGAACCGTCTTGGTGACATCAATATCAAAAAACTCCTGATAATCAAGCAAGTTGCAAAGACCGTGGGTATAGACCTCGCCCTCGCCGGTAGTGGCCACTGCCAAAATCTGGGTTCTCCTGGCAAGCTCCTTGATCGCCTCTTTCAAAAAGCGGTCGAAATCGGAACGGTGATCCCAAATTTTTTCTTTTACCCCGACTTCTTCGGCGATAGAGAGCTTTCTTGGAACCATCAAATTCCTTACATAAAATTTTAATCCCATCGAAGTGGGCATTCTGCCCGAGGAGGCGTGGGGTTTTTTAAGATAACCTAATTGAGTCAACTGGCTCATCTCATTTCTGATCGTCGCCGGGGAAACACCCAAGCCATATTTTTTCTCCAAAGCGCTGCTGCCCACCGGGCGAGCGGTGTCGATAAACTCTTTGACGATTGACTTTAAAATATTGATCTGACGGTTGGTAAGCTGGGCCACAAAAGCCTCCTTTAAAAACCTCTAATTTAGATTAGCAGAAGGTTAACACGACTGCTAAAGCTTGTCAAGAAGGATTATTCTACTTTTTTACGAGTTTCGCACTTGCGCACTATAACTGTCATTGCGAGGGAGCGACTGCGGCAATCTCAGTTCATTCGTTACCAGATCGCCACGCTCTCCCGATCGGATCGGGATCGCTCGCGATGACAGAAAGCGCGAAACTTATGTTTTTATCTACCTGGAGAAAAAGGCACTGCTATAACAACAGCAATTCGGCGGTATGCCAGTACACCCCCGGGTGCCAGTACACCCCCGGGGTGTCTCAGATAGGACACCTCGGGAAAACGAGGCGGTAAAATTTGTCCTGTCTGACTTGGTGGATGCCTGGTTCTGATCATCGTCAAAAGAGGACGTCACACCCTTCCATAGTCTTTTTAAGATTCTGTAGCTTTCAGTGAAAAGGCTATCGTCCTGAGTGTCTCGTGGCGAGCGCAGTCGAACCAAATCGAAGGAGGTTCTCGAACTCGTATAAACTTTAAAGAAAAACTAATTTCTTCTAATTGCTTCGTCTTGAAGCCTTTGTAGAACAGCTTCGGTTTCTTGTTTTGATTCACCCCAAATAAAGGTAAACGATTGATTACCACACCCCAGAGAAAAACACCTGTCCTCTGGTAAAGTTGTAAGGTCTATTCCCCATGATTTTTCGGGAGTGCCATCTGTAACCAATAAACCTCCGGTATTCTGATCTAATATAACCGCAACTTGTACTAATTCATGATTCGAAACAATAACTTCAAGCATTTGCTTTATCGTGTCTTGTTCACCCTTTCTGGGAGGCACTACTCTATTGGGGGTTTCTTTGGTACCGGTAAATATAAGCACCGAACCCAGAACAAGATCATACCTATCTACTCGAGTACTATTTGTTGAGCCCTCACCATATACAAATCTGTTCACAATAGTATGGCTGCGTATCGGCAATTCTTTTCTTTCAGGATTCATGCCGGAATTATACTATAATCCTATAATAAATTAAAGTCTCCGGCTCGAACAGCCTGTCACGTACTCACAGAGTAGTACCTATTTAGTCAACAAAAAAACCGTCTTGTCTTTGAGCCCATATTTTTCTTTATCCTTTTTGCCATAAAGCTGGCTCCATTTAATTTCCTTGTATTTAAAACCGGCCTTTTCAAATCTTTCTGTTACATCCGAACCATATTGCCGAACATGGTCAGAATCGAGAGCATTCGGCTTCTCATACTCCACCGTCTGTTCGCCCTTCATTGGAATTTCGACAAATACCTTACCATTAACTTTGACCACTCTTTTCAATTCTTTTAATGCTTCGTCGTCTTCTTTAATGTGCTCTAAAACGTTAAGACAAAAAACATAGTCAAACACCCCGTTTGAAAACTTCAAATCTCTGACATCCATTTTTTTAATACCCGGATAATCCGGGTAAAGATCAATGGCAGTATATTCGATCTGGTTGTTGGCGGTGAAATAATCTACATTACTTCGTGAGGGGCAAACGTCTAAAATTTTAATCCCGGGCCTGACAAGATTCATTTTTTTGAGGGCGTAGATGAAGCTTCTATCCTTTGTTTGTGAAGCGCAACAAGGGCAAACCCTGTTAGTAATTACTTTTTGATTAAGAACAGCGGGGTAAAAAAGCCTTCCTTCCCAACCACACAAAGGACACTGGACCTTTTTGTTTTTGGAGAAAAGATCAATTAAGCGAATTACCGTCCAAAACACCAGATACTCAGCTAAAACAAAATATATACTGACCGGAAATCTTTTTAATTCGTCTTTTGATAGAAGTATCTGTTTTGGTTTTCCGATAAACATGGCTCAAGTTCCATTTTATCAAAAAACATTCCGGAGAAATACCAGCATGATACCAAAGAGGTGAAATGGCTCGGTGAGCAAAACCCGAGCCATAACTTTTTCGGTTTAAAAAGACCTCCTTGATCGGCTCTATAACCAGAATGAGGTAACTATCGCATGAATCCGTAAGCTCCAAAATGCCAAGAGGTCGACCCAAGCAAATAAAAAATAATTGGCAAAAGGAATTTTTGTAGTTATAATACCCGTATACCAAGCAAAAAAACCATTTACCAGCTCAAGGTAATTCTTAAAAATATTTCGCCTCCCATCTGGCGTCGATTGCTTCTTCCTTCTGACGCGTCTTTTTGGGAACTTCATCTTGCCATCCAAGACAGCTTTGGCTGGACAGGTTACCACCTTCACCAATTTTTCATCGGTCCTATTTGGGATCGAAACACCCTTCGTATTTGTCTTTCCAATCTTGAAGAAAATATCCTTGAAGAAAAAAAAGAACCTTTGGATGAATCAAAAACCACTCTGTCCGATTATCTTTCAAAAAAACGGCCGAGGATTAGCTACATATATGATTTTGGAGACGACTGGGACCATCAAATTATTTTAGAAAAAGAGCTGCCCTTTAATGGCGGTAAAAAATATCCGCAGGTCATTGCCGGTAAAAGAGCTTGTCCTTGGGAAGATTCAGGCGGGCCTTGGGGTTATCAGGAAAAAATCGAGATTTTAAAAAATAAAAAACGCAAGTATTATAAGGAGGTTGCAGAGTGGGTCGGGATTAACGACTTTAGCGAATTAGACTTGGAATCGTTTGATCCCAAAGAGGTAATTTTCGGAAACCCGAAGACTGAACTGCGACGGTATAAAGAAATGGTGGGCTTAACTAATCCTCCCCAACAAGACATCAACAAACCTTGAATTATTTTGTTCTATCGTTCTTAACACTTTTCGTTATTCTCATCCTTTTCAGGCCGCGCTTTTCTATTTCCTTGTTGACAAGGTCAACGCATTCACAGTGTTTAGTAAATCTTTCTTCTCTTGGCATCTTCTTAATTTCCTCGATTGAGTATTTTTCGAAAAAATCCCTTTCCCCTAACCGCTCGGCTAATTCATCCCAAAAAGTATCTTCATCATACTCTTCGTGCCGTCGATCAACATCGGTTTCTTCTTCAAAATAACTGGTGGGGTAGTATCTATCCCCATCGGATTCTTCATGGTCCATACACCTATCAAGACCAAATCGCGGAGCTAAAGAGAAAATATAATCTTCGATCCTTTCATAATCCTTGACTCTGCCTTTTATCCGCCAAGCATTGGCCATCCAATTGCCTAAATAGACTGCTTTCATCAAAGACAGGAATTGTTTTTTTGTAAATTCAACCATTTGTTTTTTCCGATTAGGTTTCATATCTTTGACAATTCACTCTTTAACCCCCTTTTTATATCAATCAATTATTTACCACCTTTTACCACCTTAAAGATGGTATCAATATAACACCTTTGCTAAAACAGGACTTCCCAAACATTTATTCTCAACCACCCTCAAGCCGTTTCGGAGGCAGGATTATCAGTACAGGATATTGAAACCCCGCCCCTACTAACTATTAATTAGCTTACTCAATAACCAGTCTACCAGAAGCACTGTTGGTAAGGAAACAAGAAGAAAGCCAAATAATTGATAACGGGTTCTTGTTGCGAAGAACTCATAAACAAAAATGAGAAAAAAGGAAACCCAAACAATCTTTTGAAAAAGAGACTTTCTATTAAACCATCTAAGACTTAATCTATAGAGATCCTTAACACCTCTGTCCCGCATTATTTTATTCTATCATAAACAAAAAACACCATAAAATCGGGCCTTCTTGTCACCCCTAAAGTGCTTTACTATAGATGAACCAGATCAAATCTGCTGTTACACAGTTTGTTCGGAGTACACAGTAGTACACCCCCGGAGTAGTACACCCCCGGGGCCCCGGAGTAGTACACCCCCGGGGTGTCTCAGGTAGGACACCTCGGGAAAATGAGGCCGCTAAATTTTCGGTCCTCTTCTTTTTATCCCTTCTTTAATTTTCTCGGGCATTTCCCGGCAAAAACAATTTTTAGCATGCTCAAGATGCCATTTAATCCTTTGGTCTAATGTTGGATTTTTCAGCATTTTGTTTGCCAAGTGCCAGTTTTTATTGATTTGCATAAGCATAAAAATAGAGCATTCTCCCTTAGAAAAATTTTGTATTCACTTCGATCTTGCCTAAAAACTAAACAACCATCTTGTCAAGGTCTTTTTGCAGGTCTTCAACCGAAGTGTATAAAATTGATTTAATCCCCATCCTTTTTGCTGTTTCTAAATTGACATCCCTGTCATCAACAAAACAGCCTCTTCCGGTTTGATTTTCAATCTCGAAAGGGCAAAGCGGAAAATCTCGGCTGAAGTTTTAGTCAGATTAACTTGATAAGATAAGACTACGTCGTCAAACAGGCTCAGAAAGTGATACTTGTTTTCCAAATAGCTAATCCTTTCAGGGACATTATCCGACAAAACAGCTACCCTTATTCCTTTTTCTTTCAACCCTTCTATCAACTTCCTAATGCCCGGCATTTCTGTATACTGCGATACCCACATCTCATTAAGTTCGTTCCCCAACAAACCCGCGTTCACCTGTTTAGACGCCCAATCAAAAAAGTCTTTGCCGGAAATTTCATTCTTTCTATATTCAAGGCTTTTACCTTCACGGAAAACTGAATAGAGATCTTGATAAGATTTGCCTGTTTTGCCGGATAAGATTTTTAGGAATTTATCGGTTCCGTCTTCAAAATAAACACCGCCGAGGTCAAATAAAACTGCTTTAATTTTCATATTTTTGACATCATACCAAAAACCGCCCTTCTCTACCCCGACCGTCATCGGTTTTTACCATCCGTTTCCTTTCCCATCCGAAACAAAGCGAAACAAAAAGCGCTCAACAAAAGCAGATTTAGCCAATGAAACTGGCGGAAGATCAAAAGGATTAAAACAGAAGTGAGAAAAAAAGCTAAAAGAATTCCTATCTTGCCGCTTTTAGCAAATCTTAGGAAGCTCAACCAAACCGCCAAGAAAAAGAGCGTTAGAAAGCCTGCGATCACCCACCAACTACCGGGAGAAACAGTTAAGATTAAAAACAAAAGGCAAGCCCAAAGAAACAAAACAAAAAATCCGGTCAGCCAGTCACGTACCTGAATCTTTACCTTCCTTTTGATCTTTATTTTCGCCCGGCTCATTTCAAAGGCGGAACGGTTTTAGGACTTTCTAACGAAAGCACTTCCGTTGACTCCGCATCCTCTAACTTGATCCTGTCAACAGCGCGGTTAAGCTGGTTAGTCCTGGTAATATCCACCTTTTGATATTGGGCTGTTAAAGATCTGATCCTGTCGCCAATCTTCTCAAATTCTAAATTGTATTTTTTGAACTCCTGGTCAAAGATTTTAATCTGAACAATTATTTTCTGAACATCTTTTTGGAAACGGAAATTATCATAAGCCTGACGGACTAATCTTAAAATAGCGGTAAAACTAAACGGTCCGGCCATGATCACTTTTTGTTTTAAAGCTTCTAACCAGACCTCGTTCATCCGGTCGTAGATATAGGAAAAAATCATCTCGTTGGGGATAAACATAATCACAAAGTCAACCGTGTTTTCCTCGGGATTAATGTATTCCCGGCTGGTTACCTGCTTTATTTTTTCCTTGATATCTCTGGTAAAATCCCTGATATAGCGGCGCTTGGTTTCCAAATCCTGGGTTTCTACCGCTTTTTGCAGATTATTGTAGGGAAACTTAGCATCAATATTTATTTTGGCGCCGTCAGGTAAAAAGACGGTAAAGTCCGGCCGGGTGTTTGAAGATTTCTGATCCTTATTGGATTGATAATCAACCCCTTTGACGAAACCGGCCATTTTTAACAAGTCCTCGGCCACCCGCTCGCCAAATTGACCCCTTAGTTGATTGTTGGAAAGAACCCTTTTTAAACCTTCGGTAGTAACCGAGAGCTGTTCGGTAATCCGCCTCTGGTTTTCCACTTCTTTTTTCAGCTCTCTGAAAGAACCGATCCTGTCTCTTTCAGCATCTTCCAATCTTTTGCCGCTCCGGGTCATGTCTTCAAGAATTCTTTTGACCAAATCTTCAATCGCCGTTTTTTTATTATCCAAATCGGTTTTAATATCCTGTTTTTCCGCGGTTAATTTTTGTCTAGCCATTAAGACCAATTGTTCATTGGCCGTTTTTAGAGCCTGGGGAAAAGCTTCGTTAATTTTTTGGTCAAGGTGTAGCAGAAGATCGTCTTTTTTCACCCCGCCGCGAAGCTTGAAAAAAGCCAAAACAAACAAAATACCGATTAAAACGCCTAAAGCTAAGTAGAGAACCATAACCGTATTTTAAAGACTCTGCTCACGAGAGTCAAAGACTCTATTGAAACTCCGGAGGCTACGCGTCCTTCCGACTTTGTCCTTCGAAGCCCGAAGGGCGAGAAGTGGGAAGCCCTGCCTGCCATTTCGTGGAGCAATCCACCATTCTAAGCCTTCCCTTTACTTCCCCCGTCATCCTAATCTCCAACCCCTCTACCCCCACCCGTCATCCTGATCTCCCTCGGGGAGAGAAGGATCCCCCTTGGAACCGGCAAACTGCTATCCACAAAGGGATTCTTCCCCCGCCGCTGCGGGGTCAGAATGACGATAAAGGATGATTTTTCCATCGCCGTCATGAACCCGCTTAGAACGACTCTTTCTTCGTCATCCTGAGGAATTCCGATGACGAAGGATCCCCTTTGGGACCGGCAAACTGCTATCCACAAGGGGATTCTTCCCCATTCGACAAAGCCTCAGGGTCAGAATGACAATAAAGGAGGATTTCTCTCTCTCAACGTGCTTCGCGAAGGCGGACCTGCCTCGCCGAAGTTCCGACGAAGGCGGGTTAAAAAGACGTGCTATTATAAAAACAGCTAAATGATATTAAGTCAACAGCTCTTACTCACTATTTTGCAAAAATCGATAAAAATAGCCGTTATCGCCGTTTCCGGCTGGTTAATCCAAAGAGTGGTTATCTTCTCTTTAAAAAAATTCCGGGGCAGAGTTAAAAAATCCAAATTGGAAACAGTCACCCAGGCAAAACAAAGAGTAACCACTATCACCAGCCTGATGATCAGCACCACCAAAATTGCAGTTAATTTTACGGTACTGCTCTTGGTTCTTTCTGAGTTGGGATTTAATCTTTTGCCGATAATCACCGGGGTGGGAATTTTAGGACTGGCGGTGGGTATGGGAGCTAAAGATTTGGCTTCCGATTTAATCTCCGGCTTTTTTATTCTTTTGGAAAACCAGTTTAACATCGGCGACCAGCTCAAAGTCAGCGGAGCTGAAGGGAAAGTAGTTAAAATCAGCCTAAGAACCGTTACTCTGAGAGAAAAGGGCGGCAATCTTCACATTATCCCCAACTCGGCGATGAAGATTATCACTAAGATAAGCCGGAAGAAATAAGCTTCTCAAAGATGCTCGAAGAACAAAAACGCTTCGTCCTGTGCCGTCTGGTACGGGGCCGCCGGATTCCTCCCGTAAGTCATCCTGAGGAATTCTGATGACGAAGGATCCCCGCCCACAACCCGCCAACAGCTACGTAGTTCTGGGCGGGTAGCGATGGCGGGCGCGGCCCGTTGAGAGAAGCAGGTTGCTATTCTCACGGGGATTCTTCCCCATTCGACAAGCTCAGGGTCAGAATGACGGGAAGCAAGGATCCTTCTCCTTCGACAAAGCCTCAGGATTATAATTCACTCGAAGAATAAGACTGTTGCCGTGAGGTTATTACTGTTCGAGCTGGTCGAGAACCGAGTCAGACTCGGTCGAGAACTGCCTTTTGGTAAAAACCGAAAGCTAGTTGAAAAAATGTTCGGATTCGATCCTGGATCGAAAAACTCGAAACGATCCAGGATCGTGATCTGCCCAAATCCTTCGGCCTGAACCTCAACGAAAACCTAAACCCAATCTTGAAGCCGAAAGCTGATCGAGAACCGAGTCAGACTCGGTCGAGAACTATCTTTTGACAATACCTTTGTAAAACCCCTCTCTGGAAAATTTTTAAAACTGACCAGATCCCAGCAAGTAGGACTTTTTCTTATCATGATAAAATTTAACGGTGAAACTAAACCCAAAACAAAAAGAGGCGATCAGCTATCAAAAAGGGCCGTTGATTATTATTGCCGGCGCCGGAACCGGAAAAACAACGGTGATCACCGAGCGGATCAAATGGCTGATAAATAAAAAAGGTCTTTCCCCGGACCGGATTTTAGCCTTAACATTCACCGAAAAAGCGGCCAAAGAAATGGAAGAACGGGTAGATCAAATTCTGCCCTTAGGCTACAGCCAGCTTTGGATTTCCACTTTCCACAGTTTTTGCGACCGGATTTTAAGAGACGATTTGGTTCATATCGGTTTAAACGCTAACTTCAAATTGATGAGCCAGGCGGAAACAATCCTTTTTTTAAGAAACCATCTTTTTGATTTCAATTTTGACTATTTCCGGCCCAACTCCAACCCGGATAAGTTTTTAGGAGGTATTGTCGACCATTTTTCCCGGCTAGCAGACGAAGACATCACCACTGACCAATATCTTCAATACGCTAAAAAAACCTCAAAGAATCTTGAAACCAAAGACCAGCAATTAGAAGCCCAAAAAACCAAAGAGTTGGCCGGGGCTTTTTTAAAATATCAAGAACTTAAGGAAAAAAACGGTTTCTTTGATTTTGCCGACCTGATCAGCTACACCCTTAGACTTTTCCGACAAAGACCAAACGTTTTGGAAAATTATAAAAAGAGGTTTGCTTTCATTTTGGTAGACGAGTTTCAGGACACCAACATCGCCCAATACCAATTGGTCAAGATGTTAGCCCCGCCGGAGGAAAACCCAAATTTGACCGTCACCGGAGACGACTCGCAAAGCATTTACAAATTCCGGGGAGCGGCGGTTTCCAACATTCTTAATTTCAAAGAAGACTACCACCAAAGCAAAATGGTAATTCTAACCGAGAATTACCGGTCAACCCAGGAAATTTTAGACCGATCCTATCAACTGATCAAGCATAACGACCCGGATACTTTAGAAAGCAGATTGGGCATTTCCAAAAATCTTATAAGCGGTAGAAAGGCTAAGGGTAATAAAATCAGGCTCATTTTTGCCGACCGCGAGGAAAACGAGGCGGAAACCATAACCGAAGAAATTAAAAAATTAAACCAGGATTCAAACTACGACTATAAAGAAATTGCCATTTTGGTCCGGGCCAATAACCATGCCGAACCTCTTATCAAGGCCCTGTTAAGAAACAATATCCCTTACCAGTTCTTAGGTCCAAGCTATCTTTTCAGAAAAAGGGAAATAAAAGACCTGATTGCTTATTTAAAACTTTTAATCGACCCCGCCGATGATATTGCTTTTTTCAAAGTCGCCAGCCAGCCTATTTTTGAAATTGATCCGAAAATGTTGGCGGAAATAAGAATCCGGGCCAAACGGCAAAATCTATCTTTTTTAGAAACGGCGGAGAATTTGGTCAATGAAAGTGAGTCTAAAAATCCGCTGTTGTTAAAGTTAGTGACCATCTTCAACCGTCACTTAGGACTGCTTTCAAAAGAAACCGGAGGGCAAATTCTCTATTATTTTTTGGAAGACAGCGGCCTGATTAGGTCGTTGCTCAAACCGGACAACCGGACAGCCCACGAGCAGGCCACTAATATTGCCCAATTCTTTGACAAAATAAAATCATTTGAGTCCAGTAATGAAGAAACTACCGCCTTTCATCTTTTGGACTGGATCAATTTAAAATTGGAGATGGGAGAAAGCCCCAAGGCAGGCAAAGACGACTGGAACCAGGAAGAGGCGGTCAATATTTTAACGGTCCATTCCTCAAAAGGCTTGGAGTTTCCGGTAGTTTTTATCGTCAATTTAGTCAACCTTCGGTTTCCTTCGACCAACAGACGGGAGCAAATACCAATTCCCCAGCCGTTAATCAAGGAGTTTCTGCCCGAAGGCGACGCTCATGAACAAGAAGAAAGGCGGCTTTTCTATGTTGCCATGACTAGGGCTAAGGATATTCTCTATTTCACCGGCGCTAAATTTTACGGAGAAGAGGCTAAAAGAGAGAAAAAACTTTCTCCTTTTGCCGCCGAGGCGGTAGGAGAAGAATTCGGCAAAAACACCGATTTAATCGACGGAATAAAACCGGATCCTCAAATTTCGCTTTTAAGCTGGCAAAAACAGCCCGAGCCTGAAAAAGAAAAAATCGTTAACCCGCCGGTGAATTACCTTTCTCACTCGCAGATTAATTCATTTAACACTTGTCCCCTGCAATACAAATACAAATACCAATTAAGACTGCCCACTTTTCCGAGCGGACCCCAAACCGCCGGAAACACCATTCACCGGACCTTAAAAGAATTTTACCAGGAGCAAATTTTAGAAAATAAAGTTCTGCCCGAAAAAAGAATTTTAAAAATTTTAGAGGAAAACTGGCAGTCAATCGGGTTTAAATCCAAAAGGCATGAGTGGGAGTCAAAAAACGAGGCGGTCCGAATGCTAAAAGATTATTATCAAAAAGAAGTCAAGACCAAAATTTTTCCAAAAGTGGCCGCTTTGGAACAGACTTTTTCGTTTAAAATAAATCCGGCGTTAAAATTGGGCGGTATTATCGACAGAGCAGATATTTTGCCCGATAACCGGGTAGAAATCATTGACTACAAAACCGGCGGCAATATCCCCGATCAAAAACAGGTTGACAATGATAAACAACTGACCCTTTACGCTTTGGCCACTATCAACATCAGCCAGTTTCCCTTCCACCGGCCGATTGACCGGATAATTCTCAGTCTTTATTTTCTCAAAGAAAACCTGAAAATTTCCACCAAAAGAACTCCGGAGCAAATCGACCAACTCAGAAAAGACATTATTGAAATCGCCAGACAGATTCATCGGAGCTCTTTTCCTCCGACACCGGGAACACCCTTTCCCTGTACTTTTTGCGAATTTAAACTTCTTTGCGAGGCTTGGAATTAAAAGAGGTTTTGGGTTTTAATCATCAACATAACTAGACGATCGTCGAGTTATGTTGATGATCGGACGAACGAGATTCGTCCACCAAACCAACTCAATCACTTCTCCTGCGAAGTGTGAACAGAGTTAGAACCTATAGTGCCCGCAAAACAAAAACGGATGTTTAAAGTTTAAACACTTTGGGCACAAGTTGAACTTA
>JAHJSD010000035.1 GCA_018830585.1 Patescibacteria group bacterium | reverse complement strand
TGAATTCTTTTGATTTTCTCTAAATCTAATTCTTCGACTTGTTTTTTAGTTAGCATTTTAGGCGCTGACGATCCAGGATCGTTATACTTTATAGGTTCTTGACACAGGCGACAAACTGATCGCCTCGGTCAAATTCATGCTGAAACATGTTAAAACTGGCTCCTCCGGGGCAAAGAATAACGGCATCACCGGCAGAGGCCAATCTAAAAGCCCTTTTAATTGCTTTTTGGAAATCAGAAAAGTATTTCTTAATGATCAACCCGGGGACATCTTTGACCGTTTCAAAAATTTTCTCTGAGGCGGTCCCTTCTAATAAAACGAGTGCCTTAAGATATTTTTTGACTAAAGACTTGATCGGTCGGTAATCAACACCTTTATCTACCCCTCCGGAAATAAAAACGAGTTTTTTCGGATATTCAGGACCAAACCTTTCTAAAGCGGCAACCATTGCTTCAACTCCAGTGGCGGTGGTGTCGTTATAAAAACTAACCCCTTTTAGGGTTCTAACCTTTTCCTGTCTTCCGGACGGGGCCTTGAAAGTGGATAAAACGCGCTCAATATTAATTTTGCTAACACCCAAGAGCCTGGTTCCGGCAATAGCGGCAACGGTATTGTACCAGTTATGTTTGCCTTTAAGCGGGAACCGGGAAACATTGGTCATTTTTCGGCCTTTCTCCCAAACTTGACCTGTTTTATCTAAATAGTAAAGCATAGATTTTTTAATTAAAGAAAAGGGGATTTTTTTAGCTTCAAATTGGCTGGTAATATTCTTCGTTTTAGGATTATCAAAATTAAAAACGGCGTAGTCATCTTTCTTTTGGAACCGGAAAATATTTTTTTTAGCGTTAACATAGTCTTTAATATTCCGGTGCCAATTAAGATGATCGGGGTAAATGTTAGTAATGATTGAAACATTGGGGGAGCGGTTGGCCAAAGAAAGGCTGTCTAACTGAAAACTGGAAAGCTCTAATACGGCCAAGTGCTTATCGGTCAGTTTCGGCAGTTGCCGAAGGACACTTTTCCTGATATTGCCACCTAAAACTACTTTTTTTGGATATTGTTTTTTTAGAAGTAGGTAGACTAAAGAGGTGGTGGTTGTTTTTCCTTTAGTGCCGGTGATGCCGACGATCTTGCTGGGGGATAATTTAAAAAACAGGCTGATGTCAGTTTCTATTAGCAGACCCGCCTTTTCGGCGATTTTTAGCCAGGGGTTTTCTTTAGGGATGGCCACTGATTTGATTATTAAATCATGGTTTTTGAAATCTTTTTCCTGATGGCCTCCAAGGTGGTAGACAATCTTGCTTTGGTATTTTTCTAACTTTTTAATACTGGGCAGTAACTCTTCCTTAGTTTTGACATCAGTAATAGTGATCGCCGCTCCTTGATTGATTAAATACTCGATTGCGCCGACGCCGGCATCGTGAAGACCTAAACCAAAGATGAGAATTTTTTTGTCTTTAAACCAGTTCGGACTTATCGGTTCCAACCGGGGTTTTAGCAAAGTTTTGCTTAGAGCGGCGGAGGATTGTTTCTGAGTTAATCTTGTTCTGCTTCCCACCTGATATCAGCTCCCAAACTTTTAATTTTGTAGGTAAAATTGGGGTGGGCTCTTAAGATAGGGTCAGCGTTTTTGATAGTGGATTCGCCTTTGATCGCTAAAGCGGCCATAGCTAAGGCGACAGTGGCTCTGATCACGTCCGGAGCGTCAACTTCTGCCGGCTTCATCGGATTATTGCCGAAAACGATAATCCGGTGTGGGTCGGAAACGACGATATGAGCGCCGAACTTGATCATCTCCGGAACCCAGAAAAATCCGCCTTCGTAAACTTTGTTCCAAAACATAATCGTCCCTTTTGCCTTAGTTGCCAAAGCGACCATCAATGGCAAAAGGTCAACCGGAAAATACGGCCATGGGGCGCCTTCGATTTTCTGGAGCACGTTTTTGGTATAAGTTGGCTTAACTTTGAGATCTTGTTTTTCTTTAACCACTAAGCTGTTTCCTTCTGCTTTTATTTCAACCCCCAACTTGGCAAACGAGCTGATAATTAAAGGGAAGTGATCCAAAGGCACCTCTTTGACGGTTACCTTGCCTCCGGTCATTGCTCCTAAAGCCAATAGGGTAGCGATTTCATGATGATCAGAACCTACTTTAAAGGAAGTGCCTTTTAGTTTTTTAACTCCTTCTATTTCAAGCGTACTGGTTCCTATTCCGGAAATTTTGGCTCCTGACTGATTTAAGAACCGGCACAAATCCTGAACATGGGGTTCGCTGGCGGCATTGGTGATTTTTGATTTACCTTTAGCCAAAACAGCGGCCATAATGAAATTTTCCGTAGTGGTAACGCTCATATAATCCAACCAGACGTCGGCGGCCTTAAAACGGTCTTTGATTTCCATTGAGATCTGACCGCCGTTTTTGATTTTAGCGCCGAACCTTCGAAGGATTTCCAAATGGGGATCAATTTCCCTGATTCCCAAAGTACAACCACCAATTTTATTTTTGATTACTAGTTTTTTCATCCGGTGAAGCAGGGGAGCGAACAGAAGAATTGAACCGCGCATTCCCAAAGGAAAATCATTTTTAAAGAAGGAACGGCTTGTTTTTGAGTTATTGATTTTGATTGAAGATGTTTTTTGATTCCACTCGACTTTGGAACCAACAGATTTTAAAGATTCTACCAAGAGTTTAACGTCGGTTAACTCGGGCACGTTTTTAATCGTTACTTCTTCGTCAGTAAGCAGACTGGCGCAGAGAAGGGGAAGAACGGAGTTTTTGTTTCCGGAAGGAGTAATGGTTCCGGAAAGTTTTTTACCGCCGTTGATAATCAGGTTTGCCATAAGGGTATAATTCTAAATTCTAATCTCGAAACCCCCTGAAACCAGAGCCAGCACGGTTCAGGGCAAGCGAAACGCAAAATAAAATTCGT
>JAHJSD010000034.1 GCA_018830585.1 Patescibacteria group bacterium | reverse complement strand
TGGTTATTTTTTTAGCCACTTGTCTGGCAATGACATGGGCTTTTCTCTGGTCCATGCCGGCGTGGGCCAGATTAACTTTTAAGGTGAAAATATCGGCCACTTGCAGAGGCGGGTAAAAAAGGGTGGCCATATCAACATCGCTCCCCCGCTTTTTACCCATAATAGAGATGGAGCGGAGATTTCGGGAAAGGGTAACATGTTTGCCTACCTCCATAAAGGTTTCCCAATGGATCAGGTTGTTTTCATAGAGATCCTTTCCCAGAACAAACTGAAGACTGCCTTTTTTAATTTCCTTATCTATATTGATGCCGAAACATTTCAGGGAGGCGATTAATCCTTCCTTGAAATAGTCTTCGGTGGCTTTCCTGATGTTGTTCCAGTCCCCGCCCAACTTGTTATTTAAATAAGAGTGGAAATCGGCTAAAAAGATGGTGCAGTTGACTCCGGCGGCTAAAAAGTCGGCCACTTTACCCATAGACATCAATCCGGTGCCGAGATGGACTTTACCGGAGATTTCAAAACCGATGTAGTGACGGAGTTTGGTTTTAGAGCTGATTAGCGTCCGGAGGTCTTTTTCGGTCAGTACCTCTTCGGTGTTGCGGGTGATCAAGCGGAGCTGGTCTTTTATCGAAAGGGTCATTGTTTTTATTTTACACCGATACTCTCCCGGCTTCAATTTAAAGCTTCAACTGCTTTTTTTTCAGCACCAGTCCTGATGCAAGGTCGGGGTGGCGCGGGGTTTCCACGTTACTATTTGGGAAACCACGTGGGGCCACGGTGGCATACACCATGTGGTATACCATATCCCACTGTGGCGGTACACGGCGAGCATCCTTTGGGGAAGGGAAGCCCCGACGTAACGTCGGGGAGAATTCACTCCGGTAAATCACGATCCCGGATCGTTTTGGGTTTCCGATCCGGGATCGGATTGCGTACTCTAATGATTCGAATCATTAGAGTATTTTTTTGGTTTCAAAAAGCCGACTTCCCTAAGAGGTCTTCCTAAATATTCTGCTGTTTTCGCCGGCAAAATTAAGATTTCTTCGTGGTTGTCGCTTATGCCCAATTCTAATGGCGAGCAAAGCATTCCGGTTGATTTGATTCCGCGGATAGCCACTTCTCCGACTAAAAATTCCCCTCCCCCGGGTGTTTTAACCATTCCTCCCGGTAAAACAACAGGAATGATTTGGCCCTCTTTAATATTGCCAGCGCCGCAGATAATGTTTAGCGGTTCTTTTTGACCGATATCCACCCGGACAATTTGAAGTTTGTCGGCGTTGGGATGAGGCCCCAGCTTGACGATCTTGCCGACAATAATTTTCGGATCTAATTTTTCCATCAGAGTTATTTTAACAAAAATGAGCTTCTGTTAAAATAAGCTTAGTAAGGTTTTATACATGAGCCAAGAAAACCTGCCTGCCGGCAGGCAGGCCATGGTCCCTTTGGGATTAGCCCGTGGACGAATTGGTTTTCTGGTACAGTATGTTCCCCAGTGGGGCGTTTGGATTGGTTACGGGTTTATCTGTAGGACTCCATGATCAAAAACGAGAGGAAAAATGCGCCTTTAGGTTCTAGTTGGTGCGCTTTGGCGGAGTGTAACTTGGGACGAGGACCTCGTGGCTATTCCACTTGCGGGATTAAAGCGCGGCTGAGAAAAATACCCAATCTTAAGGCAAGGAAAAGAGAGGCGGAGAGGTTGAAACACTTGTTCCCTAAGGAGTTGGAAGAAGTTTGTTACCGCGAACTTTTCGGACGCTGATCTGGAATTTCTATTAAAATTCAATTAGTATAGACCAATGGCGACAGAAGGAAAAAGGTTTAAAAGGACCCTCTTGATAGCTCTTCATTTGAATTATATTGCCGGCATCCTTTACGCCCTGTTTCGTTTTTTAAGCACTCCCAGGGTTCAGATGATGTTTTTCAGGCGCCTTTGGGCTTATGAGGTTTGGATTATTCTTTCCTTTTATCTGATTTTTTTGTATTTGGTGAATCTGGAGACCGAAAAAATCAGCGGCAAGGCAATCGGCCGGTATGTCAAAAAAATGAGAAAAATACTAAGTGTTAATTTAGTTCTTTTAATTTTTCCCTGGGGGCTTTTTTTAATGCTAATGCCTTCATTTTTAGCCAACATATTGGGTTTAAATTCCATTTATTGGCGTATTTTGGGAGGGATGTCTTTGGTCGGGGCTTTGATTTATTCCTTGCCTTACTTTCAATACCGGAAAAAGTTAGCTTATTATGTTTATCTTTTCGGAATGATTGACAACTTTTTGGCGGCAATAATTGCTTTAGCAGTCTTTTTAAGAAAGAAATCGCCGTTAATCGCGATGGGATCAATTCCTTTGCTTTTCTATTTTTCTTATTTCTTCTTAACTCAAGCCAGACGCTACCGCCAGTTGTTTAAAAAGTCTTTTGTCTGAAATTACCCGGCCCTCTTTTTAAGGTTGATTATCAATCACGGAACAAATAGGTTCTCCCACGGATGAAGCGATGTAAATGGTGTGATCCTGAGCTTGTCGAAGGAGAACTCAAGGCGAAACAAACTGCTCCCGCCGTTGAGGGATCGAGGCCTGTCAGGTCTCGGAAGTTTATACCTGAACCAGGAAAACCATCGGTTTTTGTGTTGCTGTTCGGCATATGGGGCGAATGTCCTTTGGAAGAAGGACTCCCCGGCTTTTTAATTCGGAGAGGATTCGCCCGTGGATGAATTGGTTTTTTGGTTTAAGTATCTTCGTCCCAACAGGGCGTTTGGATTGGTACCACGGGTTTTCCTCCTTCGCCAAGCCTGCCTGCCCTCCTGCCGGCGGGCCTGCCTGTCGGCAGACAGGTAAACCGGCAGGCAGGGCTACGGAAGGACGAAGTACCCGTAGGGCTCCATTTTGGCTTAAAAGATAAAGAAGAGCATGCTTTGAAAAAATAGGTGAAATGCTTGGATTAACCAGGGATAGAGCCGGACAAATTAAGGATGAGGCTTTTTAAGAGGTTGCGCCACCCTCGCAATTCGAGGCGGCTAGGATTATATTGCTGACTGGGCCGATATTGCCAACGTAGCACTCGTATTTGTAAAGCCTTTTGTAAATATAATGGTAAAGAGCAGACTGCGATCCCGGATCGTTTTTGGGATTTTCATTTCCAGGATCGAATTTTAACGAAGGAGAATTTGCTCCCGGTCGTCATCCTGAGCGAAGCCCTGTACCGACTGGTACGGGGGAAGTTCCGATGACGAAGGATCCCCGCCCGCAACCCGCCAACAGCTACGTAGTTCTGGGCGGGTAGCGATGGCGGGCGCGGCCC
>JAHJSD010000033.1 GCA_018830585.1 Patescibacteria group bacterium | reverse complement strand
TCATCCTGAATTTATTTCAGGATCTGCTTGTTGTTTAAATGATAAAGATACGAGTTTCGCACTTGTGCACTATAACTGTCATTGCGAGGGAGCGACAGCGACCGCGGCAATCTCAATTCGTTTGCTATCAGATCGCCACGCTCTCCCGATTGGATCGGGATCGCTCGCGATGACAGAAAGCGCGAAACTTGTGAAAGATAGGTTCTGAATCCCTCCTCGCTCTTTGAGCTACGGAAGGGCGCGGCAAGTTCAGAATGATAATGTGGATTCTGAATCCCTCCTTCGCTTTTCGAACTCGCCACTTCGCCTCTCTGAGTTCTAAGGAGGAGGCCGGAGGAGCCAGCAAGTTCAGGATGCCGAGAATATATAGTTTTGAAGCTGGTTCAAGGAGAGAAAACCCGCCGTATCGCTACCAGGTTAGTTTTGACGATAAGATTCTGTCTTGAAACTCTGATTAGTGAAACTTATAATCAATCAATGACGACAGCAGCATTGGTTGAGAAGACAACAGTAGTTAGATGGCGTGCTGGAGTGGGATTTCTAAGGAGAGAAGTGGGTTTGCCTATCAGACAAGCAAGGTCTTTGAGTGATCCGGAGGCGGTCGAGTTGATTTTCGAAAGGATTGAAATTACTTTGCGGAATGCCGCTGTGGCGGTGGACGTTGGGCTTCTTGATGGGTCTGAGTTGGTGACTGTTCACGGGGGCAGACTTGGCAAGATCAAAGAGAGGATACTGAAACGGTGTGTCGGTAAAAACTCGCCTCAGGGTAATCACGATCCGGGATCGTGATTAGTTTTACGAGTTTCGCACTTGTGCACTATAACTGTCATTGCGAGGGAGCGCAAGCGACCGCGGCAATCTCAGTTCGTTTGCCACCAGATCGCCACGCCCTCCCGATCGGATCGGGATCGCTCGCGATGACAGAAAGCGCGAAACTTGTGAATTTGTCTTCTGCCGCCTTCCATTCTATAATCTGGAACAATGTTTGATTATTTTAAAACCACTCTTAAAAACAACCTCCGGCTGGTTTTCGTCCCCACCGGGTCAACTTCCTTGGCGGTAAAACTAATGGTTGGCGTCGGTTCCAAAAACGAGGAGGAAAAAAACCGGGGCATCGCTCATTTTTTGGAACATATGGCTTTTAAAGGCACCAAAAAAAGGCCGGACGCGACCGAACTGAGGAAAGAGATGGATAAAATCGGCGCCTTAAACAACGCTTCTACCAGCAAAGAAACCACTTCTTATTGGATTAAAAGCACTCCGGACAAGCTGGAATTTATGCTGGATATGATTTCCGATATTGTTTTCAATTCGCTTTTAAAACAAAAAGAAATCAACAAAGAAAAAGGGGTAATTATCGAAGAATATAATATGTACCAGGATACGCCGATTGACAAAGTGGATGACCTTTTTGAAAAAGCGGTTTTTGGCAATACCAATTTAGGCTGGGAGATAATCGGTAAAAAAGAAGTGATCAACGGAGTGAAAAAAAAAGACTTTATTGATTATCAAAACCGGTTTTATTACCCCTCAAATATGGTTTTGGCCATTGCCGGAGGGATTAAAAAAAGTGATTGGAAAAAAGTCCGGGATTTGGCCAATCAGTATTTTGGCAAATATTCTGACCGGGTGGTTAAGAAAAATAAAGTCAGTTTTGAGGAAAAAATTAATCAAACGGTTTTTGAAGCTAAAAAGGTGGAGCAGACCCATTTGGTTATTGGTTTGCCCTCTTTTGATTTGGCCGATCCGCGCCGTTGGCCTTTGGCGGTTTTAAGAATGATTTTAGTAGGCAACACTATTTCCCGGCTTTGGATCAAGATCCGGGAAGAGCGGGGCTGGGTTTATTATATTCATTCTTACGTTGACTACTACCAGGAAACCGGAGTTTTCGGAGTCAAGCTGGGGTTAAGAAGCGACAAAGTAAAAGAGGCGATCAAATTAATTAAAGACGAGATTTTAAATTTCGCCAAAACAGTGACCGCCGCGGAAGTGAAAGACGCCAAAAGCTGTTTTAACGGCCGGTTTTTGCTTTCTTTAGAAGACCCTTCTGGCATTGCCAGTGTTGTCGGCGAGACCTGGCTTTTGGAAGGGAAAATCAGAACTATAGAAAAAAGTCTTGATTTATTGAATAAAGTAACTTTAGCTGATGTCAGAAAAGTGGCCAAAGATTTGTTTTCCAAAGATAATTTTTCTGTGGTTGCCATCGGGCCGAAAGGAGTAAGAATTTAATTTCATCATTTACTCATTTCATCATTTGTTCATTTAATTGGTGTCAACGGTTCACCCCTGGGGTGTTAGTTTCTCCCCGTCATTCTGATCTCCCTCAGGGGGAGAAGAATCCCCATGGAATGGCAATCTGCTTCTCTCGAGAGCTGTGCTCGCCATCGCTACCCTCAGGCGTTGCGGACGGAGATCCTTCGTCGTCGGAACTTCCTCAGGATGACGAAGGCGGTTATCAAAACACCCCCGGGGTGGGCCTTGACTCCCCGGGGGTGGGTAGTAAAGCAGGGCTATGGAAGAACAAGGCAACCTCGGAGCTTCAATTTAAAAATCCGGAATTTACCCAAGTATCTCCCCAATCTGGCGGATCATAGAAAGCACTACTGCCGCCGGAAGCAAACTGTAAGAATCAATTCCCCGGTCATCCTTAATAGTATAAGACTGTTGTCCGGTGGTTACTTTTTCTGTTTTGGCGTCATAATGGTAAACATATTCCGGAGTGATTTCATAATCATCGGCAATTTCCTTAGCTTTTTCAACCGGAATGGCGTTGCGTAAAAAAACCTTGGGCACACCGTAAAGGCCAAAAGCTCTTTCGATTAAATTCTCATCCGCCTCTAAACGCTCCCGGATCGGCTCAATGCCCAGCTCGTCGCCCTCTTTGCCGACCATTCTGGCCAATTTACAGTCCGGATTGTCGCATTTGAGATAAAAGTCTTTCTTTTCCTTGTCGTAACCGACTTCCGGCGTGGTGTTGAGTTTCAATGCTCTGGGAGTTTGGCAAATCGGGCAGATCACCCTGGTTTTGATCCGTTCGTCAATCACCGCCATCGGCACATCAATCAAAATAAAAAAATCCGGATCGTTTCTGTGGTTGATCAGGTCCCGGAAAAATAAAGAGTAG
This sequence comes from Patescibacteria group bacterium, assembly GCA_018830585.1. GTDB lineage: Bacteria > Patescibacteriota > Microgenomatia > UBA12405 > JAHJSD01 > JAHJSD01. The sequence goes on along the minus strand of JAHJSD010000033.1, from coordinate 2,161 downwards.
GCGACTTGGTTCAAATTTCTGGGGAAACCGTCTAAGAAAACAGACTTTCCGGCGTGTTTGTCAACTTCCCATTTGATCAGGGTGAGGATAAACTCGGTCGGCAAAAGATTGGTAGTACTTCGGCCCAGAAGGGCGTCAATCGCTTCGTTGAGGGGAATATAGCCGCGGTAGTTGTCATTTAAATATTCTTTAAGTTTTGAAATGCCGCTTTCTTCGATCATGGCGTGAACATCGCGGACAATATCGCCGACGGAAATATGAGCTAACTTTTCCTGACCGAAAATTTCCATGAACATTTTGGCATAAGTGCCTTTACCGGCGTTTTTCTTGCCCAGAAGATAAGCGACAAAAGTGCCGTTTTTAAGGTATGTTTTGATTCTTTCGATTTCGAAACCGGCTTTGGCCTGAAAATATTTTTTCCTGTCTTTGGGGTCGGTTAGGACAAACTTTTGTTTCACTCCGTCAACTTTGGTTTGGTGTAGGGGAAATTGGATGTTTTTCATTGTTTTTGATTATAGTGGAGCTGGCGGTTGAGATCAAGGGCAGTTTGAAGAAATTTGTGGTAGCTTTTAGGAAACTTTCCGGATTTTGGGGATGCCGGACTCTTGCCCCATCGGATGATGGGGCAAGCCCTGTCGAATGACGGGGTGAACCGAAGCTTGGTCGGGGATGCCGGACTCCAGCCCTGTCGAATGACGGGGTGAACCGAAGCTTGGTCGGGGATGCCGGACTCCAGCCCTGTCGAATGACGGGGTGAACCGAAGCTTGGTCGGGGATGCCGGACTTGAACCGGCGGCCTCACGAACCCGAATCGTGCGCTCTGGCCAACTGAGCTAATCCCCGGGGAACGTTTTCTTCCACTGGCCTCGGCCAAAGGCCGACCTGTCCGTCCGGCAGGCGGGTCGTCCTCTGGACGAAACTGAGCTAATCCCCGAATTGACAGATATTATACTTTTATTTTCCCCTTTCTGCCAGATTTTGATTTATCAGTTTAGCTCATTTATGGTAATAGTAAACCGTGGTTGAGGTAGGAAAAATTAGAAAACAGGGACACATAAACACGGTTCAAAACTTAGGTTTTTTCGTTTTCCTTTGCCCTTTTTTGGCTTGCCGGGTGTTCTTGCCGGTTGGGTGGATAGCTTGATGATCTTTTGGTAATCATCGTTTGGACCGGCATTATTAAACCTTTTATGCCCACACTTTTGGCACCGATAGAGAATCCGCCACCCTCCTCTCTTCTGGGTGACCCCAGTTGGTTCCATTAGCCCCCCACAAGTTGCCTCTCTATCTCCCGGAAAAAGATCAACGTGTTTGCTCCATAAACAGCTGGGGCAGTGATCAGTATATCCAGTTCCTCTAACCTCAGTCTGACAGACTTGGCAAGTAAAATCTTCAATTGTTCTGGTAAATCTTTTTCCTTTAATTATTGGCGCTTTCTGATTATTTATACACGAACTAAGAAAACCACGGGTTTTACCCGTGGGTGAATGAGTCCGGCGGCGATAGGCTAAATATAGAATATCCTTTTGTTTTGAACAAAAGAGCGCCTGATAGCGCGCAAAATGTGTGGGTGGAGCTGAGTCCTGACCCACGAAGTTTACTGCGGTGCCGAGGGGGGGACTTGAACCCCCACACCCGAAGGCACAGCCTCCTCAAGACTGCGTGTCTGCCAATTTCACCACCTCGGCTATATTTTAAAACTTCTTTTGCTTTTAAATACCTATTTTTTGTCAAGGTCTTTCTCCGCTTTTGGCGGAGACTGTGGGCCCGGATGGACTCGAACCATCGGCCTTTCGGATGTAAACCGAATGCTCTAACCAACTGAGCCACGGGCCCCTCTTATTATTTATCCATTTATCATTGATAATTTATCATTTTGGCGGACAATCAATCTAAACCTGCTTGCTGATTTTTAATCCGCCTTCGCGAAAATCCGAGGCCTCTCAAGCCTCGGAGCTTCAATTTTCTAAAGCTTTTTTATGCGGCTTCTCACCTGTCTCTCTTGGGGTGAGTGACGGGATTCGAACCCGCAACATCCGGCTCCACAGGCCAGCGCTCTGCCATTGAGCTACACCCACCATGTTTTGAGCGGCGGACCGGATTTGAACCGGCGACCTTCTCCTTGGAAGGGAGACGCTCTAGCCAACTGAGCTACCACCGC
>JAHJSD010000032.1 GCA_018830585.1 Patescibacteria group bacterium | reverse complement strand
TTACTTTTGCCATCCATACAGCAGCTGGGAGAAAGGAACGGTAGAGAACACCATTGGCAGGATAAGGAGGTATCTTCCTAAAGGAACAAGTCTTGATAAAATACCGGTAAGTCAGATTGGTATCATTGAAGAAAAGATGAACAATACCCCAAGAAAATGTTTAGGATTCTTAACGCCTAATGAGAAGTTTAATCAGTTGTTGGGGAAAAGAATATTATAAATTCTGGTGCGCTTCAACTGCGAATGCAGCGCGGCTTTACTATCTTGACTTTTTATCCTATAATAATCCACATGGAAAATGAGTTAGAATTGAGAGCAGTACTTTTTATCAGAGGAGAAAGAGTGGAAACTGTTTTAAGTGTTGTAGGATCAAATGATTCTCTGGTGGTAACTTGCGATCTTGACAAGGATCGAGTTTCTCTTTGCGGAAAGGCAGTTAGTTTAGGGACTGGCGAGCTTCCCCTGTGTTGTGCTGTTGGATGCGAGAAGGATGGTCCACGAGCTCGGGGGAGTACCGGCTCGAACTCTCCGCTGGCGATTTCTCCGCTAAACTTTCCCGTATGCGGCCGTTGTCGATTTGAGGAAGGTTCCGTTTGTCAAGGAGAAAGCGGACCAGGCGGTTTGACGGAACCTATTCCTGAGGACACTCTCATAGAAAGTTGAATTAAAAAACTATAAACACTCTAATGATTCGAATCATTAGAGTGTTTTGTTCCTAAAATTTGATAATCTTTAATCCGAAGCTGACTTTATAAGTTTCTGTAGTTTTTCTTGTTTTTTAGGGCCGGTAAGAAATTTGCCCAGTCTTGGGTTAAATGATTTTGTAATTTTCGAGAAAAGATGGGAGACAAACCTTTATTTGTAAAAAAAACAATTGACCGAGGGGGTAATGTTATTCTCTCTTCCCCGGTTTTGGCTAATGCAGGGCAAAAATCCGGTTGGGTAGATAGAGCTAAGGTAAAATTCCCTGGCGAGCGGGATAGAATTGATCATGAGTTAGATCACGGAAAAAGAGATGGCAAAAGGGGCCGGGGCGGTAATCCGGCAAGGATTTCTTGTGGGATTCGTCCCGATGGAAAACTCTTTTGGCTTTATGATCCGGTTGGTAGGCATGGAGGTAGCACTAAGTTTCCTGGCGGTGGGACTATCGGACGGTCACCCAAGAGGGTTTTAAGAATATTATCTACCGAGCGAATGAGTTTGGGGGATTTTAATCTCTACAGAACATTGTCTGCCATGGTAAGTAAAAGGGCCAAGTAAGATGAAGCAAATCAGTTTTACTCTATTTTTCTGGTAAAATAGAGGGCGATGCTTTTTTACTTCCTTTGCTTGGGTTTCGGCTCGTTGATTAAACAAGTGGTTTTAATTCGGGAGTTGGTCGGCTGGCTTGGCGGAGATGAACTTTTTTATGCCGTCGGCTTAGCCTTTTGGCTTCTTTTTGCCGGCTTGGGTAGTTTTTTAATCAGAAAGATTGCTGTTAAAAAAAGGTTTTTTTGGCCCCTTTGTGTTTTATGGTTATTGACATTGCCGATAGAGCTGGTTTTGTTTAGAGGGGTTTTAAGCAGCTGCCTTCTTTTTGGTAAAGCACCGTCTTTTTTGCAATCAGTTTTAATTGCTCTTGGAGCAGTGGCGCCCTCGTCTTTTGTTGCCGGCGCTCTTTTTAATTTGGCAGTTGGTTATTGGAACAGGGGTAAACCAAAAAAAGAGCTTGCTTCTCTGGCAAACAAAGCCTACCTTTTTGAGATCTTGGGTTTTGTTTTGGCCGGTTTTGTTTACACTTTCTTGTTAAGCCAAACAGTTTTTCCTTTGTGGCAAAAACTGGACCAAAAAACTCTTTCTTCTAGATACCAGAACCTTTCTCAAGTAGTTTATTCCAAACAAGGACAATTAATTGTTTCTGAAAATGAAGGTCAAAGAACTATCTTTTTTTCAGGACAACCGGTTTTTAATAGCGGGGAAAAATTTGTTAGCGGAAAGCTGTCTAGAGTTATTACTCCGGTAATTGAAAATGGCAATCAAATCTTGGGATTTGGCGATTTGAATTTGTTTAATCAACTAAGCCAAGATTTTTTAAGCCAAAAATCAGTTTTTGTTTTTCCAACCAACGAGCTTTACCGGCTGGAAAAAGATTGGCTAGTTGGGCAAATTGAGCCAGTAGTAAGCGACCCCAGATTTTATTTAGCCAGCAAAGGGGAGAATTGGGATTTGATTGTTGTTGCCGTTGGTAACCCCAGAGACCTTTTAACTAACCGTCATTACACTCTTGAGTTTTTTAAACTGGCTAAAAAGAGGCTTAAAGATAGTGGCAGCATGGTTTTGGTTTTTGACTTGCCAGTTGATTATCAGAGTAGAGAAGCAATCGATTTTGGCGCCATTATTTACCAAACTATTAAAAAAGTTTTTGCCAAAACAGAAATTTTAGTGGTTGAAGAAAGGATAATTGTTCTGGCTTCTTTGGCGGATATTGATTTAGAAAAAATAAAGAGGGATCTTTATGGTTTAACTATTTTTGAAGACAGCAGGCGTTTGGTAATTAAACAACACTTTGATAATGCCAAAGTTGGTATTAACCAGGACTCCTTACCCTTAGCCTATTTTCACCACCATCTTTTTTGGCAGACAATTTTTAGTTTTGATTTACCCAAAGTAAGCGCCAGGTTAGTTTGGTTACTGCCGATAGTTTTGTTTTCACTGCTTTTGTTTTCTTTAAACAAGGGTAAATTAAGCTGGTATTTAGCTACCGTGGTTTCTCTTTCCAATTTTGTTTTAATGGCGATGGAAGTGTTGATAATATTCCTTTTTCAGACAAAGATAGGCAATCTCTACAGCCAGCTAAGTTTGGTAATTGCCTTAATTCTTCTTGGTATGGCCATAGGGGTCGGACTTGAAAAGCGGATAAACAAAAAAAGACAAATACTTGATTTGACCCTTTTAAGCTACTTACTAGTCTTTTTTGTCTTGCTAATTGCTAATAAGTGGCAAGGTTCAATTGTCTTTTGGCTTTTAATCTCTTTATCTGTGGGTTTAATTGATGGTCTGGTCTATTCTTTGGCCAACAGTCTTTGGTTTGAGAAAATAGAAGCCTCAAACTTTATTTATTCTTGCGAACTCTTTGGCTCTTTTTTTGGAGCAGTCTTGACTGCCACCTATTTACTGCCTGGTTTGGGAGTAGTTAATCTTTTGACTCTTTTCTCCTTACTGGTAGTTATCACTGTCTTTACCGCCAGACGCCGGGGATTTGACTAGGACACTCTTTTGATTGGCCGTTTTTGTCAACTAAGTTCTTGTTGATAATGTAGCCGTCTCTTTGAATTAGTACTTTGTCATTGTCCGGGCAATAAGTGGTGTTGCCCTCAGGGTGGTCGATATTGCCGGTGTAAACGTAGTTTAACCCCTCTTTTAAGCAAATTTCCCTGACCTCGATTAAAGTTTTTTCCGGCGTGGGCGGAAGATTGGTCAGCTGGTAATTGGGCCAAAATCTTGATAAATGAACAGGCACGTCAGGGCCGACGTTTTCTTTGATCCAGCGGCACATTTTTTGCACCTCTTCCTTTTTGTCGGTGTATCCCGGGACGACTAAATTGACAATTTCCATCCAAACGCCGGATTCTTTAACGGTTTTGATTGTGTTTAGCACCGGTTCCAATTTGCCTCGGTTGAGATCTAAATAAGTTTTTTCGTCAAAAGCCTTAAGATCGACTTTAAAAGCGCTGATAAAAGGGAGCAGTTCTTTAAGCGGTTCGGAATTGATGTAACCGTTGGAAACGACTACTGTTTTCAGATCCTTTTCCTTGGCTAATTTGGCAATATCGTACATGTACTCATAAAAAACCGTCGGCTCATTATAAGTAAAAGCGATAATTCCGGTCTGGTTGGCAATCGCTTCGCGCACCACTTCTTCAGGATTCATTTCTTTTGTGTTTATTTCCTCCGGCTTCCGGTGGGCAATATCCCAATTTTGACAGTTTTTGCAGTCTAAATTGCATCCGGGCGTACCGATTGAATAAACCTTGGATCCGGGCAGAAAATGATAAAAAGGTTTTTTCTCGATAGGATCGATGTTAAAGGCGGCGATTTTGCCGTAGGACAATGAATAAAGTTTGCCGTTTATGTTTTCCCTGACACCGCACAAGCCCCTTTGGCCGTTTTTTAAAAAGCAGTTATTGGGGCAAAGCTGGCATTGAACTGTCCGGCCGTCTAAACTTTGGTAAAATTTGGCTTCGGTCAGATTATTGACCGAAGCAGTCCGGTTGGTATTGATCATACTTCTTATTATAATCAAAACGGAAAAAATTATCCCTGATATAATGATTATCAGACCAAGATGTTTTTTTGCCACCAAAAAGTTTTTTTTCTAATAACTGCCTTTATTTTATACCAACTTCTCTTTGCCGGCCCAATTATGGCAAAAGTAGAGTGTCCTTTTGGCAGAGTTGATGACCCTTATCCAGGCAGCTGCAACCTCTATATTGACTCTGATAACAACCAACTTTGTGATATTGGTCAATCAAGTTCAGTTGTTTGGGGCGGAGAACAAAAAGAGACAAACATTTCTTTTTGGTATCTCTTTGTTCCGGCGGCAGTTTATTTAACTCACTGGTTTTTGAGCGGGGAAACCGATTGGGGTAAAAAAGCCGGCCTGTTTACCAAACTGGGTTTTAGATATTTTTGGAATTTAGTTTTACTGTTCCTTTTTATTCCAGCAGGAATTTTTGGTTTGCTAATTGGTCTAGGAATCAGAAGCCCTTTTTTAACTTTTTATCACAGCAATCTAGGAGCCTCTTTTGTCATTATCATCCTGTTTCACATTATTTACCGACTCTCTTATCTTCTCAAAGGCTTTGCCTTCTTGTCTAAAAAAGAAGGATAACATTGCGGATAATAAAGTAAAGACCGGCTAAAACCCCACCCAACCTGGCAATTTTTTGAATTAAGTTTGATTTAGTAAAAATGCCCAAAAAGGCGGCCGGGATAATATAGGTGCTGGTGCCAAAGAAGAAGAGTAGGAAGTAGAGCAAGGAGTTGATAGCGCTTTTAAGGTTAAAAACATGGGTTAAAGAGGCAACCATTGGCGGGCAGACATTGACTCCGGTTAAAAAACCGATTAAAAAAGGCCACTTTATTTTTTTAAAGGGAATCAGGGCGCAAAGCTTTTTATCTATTTGGCCCAAGGAGTAAACGATTAGCATGATACCGGTCCAGAGGTTGATCAGAGAAACGATGGTGTGGATCCATTTATTCTGGACTGTTTGCCCTAAATAACCGACAATTAACCCAAAAAGAAGGTATCCGCATAGACGGCCGAGGGAAAATTCCAGCAGAATCCGGAAACTCTTTTTTAAATTCCTTTTTTGACTTAACAAAACCGGCAGGAAAACCGGCAGGCAAAGACCAAGACAATAAACACCGACAGAAAGACCGGCTAAATAACCGGAAGCGATATTTAACATTCGGTCTAAGTTTAACACGACTTTTGAATCCGGGATCGTGATAACGCCTTCTATACTCTTAGTATCTAAAACCGGAAAGAGGGAAAATTTTTGTGTTATAGTTAAGAAAATGAGCAATAGAGATTTGGCAAAGTTTTTAGACAACGCTAACCACAATGCCGAATCGACAAAAGCCCAGATTGAAAAGCTTTGTCAAGAGGTTTTGCAATACGGGTTTAACGCCGCTTTTGTCAATTCCTGCTGGGTGGAGTTTGCCAAAAGTATTCTTGGGGAAAACGGCAAAGTAGGCACGGTAGTCTCTTTTCCTTTAGGCCAGGATTCAACTGAGGTGAAAATAAACTCCTGTTTGGCCTTAATCGGCGACGGCGCTGATGAGTTGGATATTTCCGCTAACGTCGGCTGGTTGAGATCGGGGATGGAGGAGAAATATTTTGGCGAGCTTCAGGATATTGTCCGAGCAGTCAGAAATCGGAAAGAGGAAACCATAGTTAAATTTATCATCGAAGCTTATTTTCTTGACCCTAAAGAAATCAAACGGGCTTCCAAGATGGTAATGGATTCCGGAGCCGATTTTGTTAAAACTACTTCCGGTTTTGGTCCCAGAGACGCTAAAATAGAATACGTAAAATTAATTAAAGAAGTAGTCGGCGATAGAGTGAAAATAAAAGCTGCCGGAGGAATTTCGACAGCCGAACAGGTAAAAAAGTATTTGGCCGCCGGCGCTTGCCGGATCGGCACTTCAAAAGCGGTTGAAATAGTCGGTGGTTAGGGAAAAAACTTTTTTTCCGGAGAAAGGCAGACCCTTTCCCTTTTTAACGCTTTTAGGGTTTGTTTACAGCCTTGAGATATTCCTTTTGTTTCACGAGGGGAACAAACTGCTTGCCAACTCGGCTCGTCCAAACATATAGCGGCAACAGTGAGTGCGACAGATGCTACTACGCTGGCTGCTACCCTTCCGAAAGTATTACCTTCCTTCAGAGTGAGAAAAGTGCTTGTGCCGAAAGCTATTATCAAGGCATCGTAGGTGGAGGCGTAGATTCTGGCCTTAGCTATTTTTTTGCCTCTTTCTTTGGTCTCCGCTTTAACTTGATCAAGAATTCTTCTTCGGCGTTCCGGGTCTTTGGCGGCAGTAGCAGAAGCTAATTGCTGTAAGAGTTTTTCCGGTTTTCCCTCTGCCGGGATGCTCTTTTCGGCAGGGAGGATAACAACACCTTCTTTTTTTGCTTGCTCTTCAAGATCAGGACAAAAAACTGGCCTTTTTTTTCGATCTAGTCTGACCCCTGCCCTTGAATTGGGTACAGTTAAAATAATTACCGTTCTCACGCGGAGTCTTTCTCTCGGTGAGTAAGCTATTGTGGAAACGGGTGCCTCGCCAAGGTTTTGGTGGAAATCATTCGCTTGTTTTGGTAGTAATGCCAAACTCCTTTCCACGCCGGATATAATTGCTGGCGCCATTGTTGCGGTCCACGCCTCTTCTCTGGTTAACTTTATCGGTCTTGATAAAGGGCGACGCCGGTTTTCCTGGGCGACCGGATTTAAAATATCTTTAAACATCAGTGTGCTGTATTATAATACAAACAATGGTTTTTTTGGCTTCGACTAAAGAAGGGTTTCATCTGAAGGAGCAGGTAAAGTTCTGGTGTTTGCAGTGGCAGCTGCAAGTTGAAGACTTGGGCAGCGCTTCTGCTGATGAGGAGATGGGTACGGTTAGTTTAGCGGAAAAATTAGCGGAAAAAGTTGCCGGCCATTATGATGATTCGGTAGGGATTATTATTTCCGGCATTGGCATTGATGTTGATATTGTCTGCAACCGGTCGGGAAAGATCCGTTCCGGTTTAGCGCTGATCGCCGACCAGGCCAGAAAAGCAAGAGAAAATTTGGATATTAACGTTCTGGCTTTGGCCTCGGATTATACTTCTTTCAAAAGGGCTAAAAAAATTGTTGCCGAGTTTTTTAAAAGAGAGTTTTGCGGATAATGATTCAAGTAATCTGGCCGCCTGCCTGGTGGCAAACAGGTTCCCTCTGGGATTGGCAAGGTGCTATCTACAAGGGGATTCTTCGCTCCGCTCAGAATGACGGTAGGGAGAGCTTGGAGTGACACTCCTTCCGTCACCCTGAGCGAAGCCCTGTACCGCCACAGTGGGATACCCCACGTGGTTTCCCATCTGGTACAGGGGAATTCTGATGACGAAGGATCCCGTCAAGAAGGGTAGCTTGCTACTCTTATGGGGACTTGCCTGCTCGCCTCGCTGAGCGGTCAAAGCGGGCCGGCAGGCAGGTTCTTTGCTCCCTGAGGGAGATTAGAATGACGGTCAGTGCCACCCCCGTGTGGTACTCTGAGGGAGAGCAGGATGACGGCAGAGGGAGGGCTTGAACTAACCCACGTCATCTTGAGGAATTCTGATGACGAAAGATCCCCGCTCGCAACCCGCCAACAGCTACGCAGTTCTGGGCGGGTAGCGATGGCGGGCGCGGCCCCTTGTGAGAGCAGGTTGTTTGGAGATTAGGGGCCCCCACACAGGGTACAGGGTAAAATTCTTCGCTCCGCTCAGAATGACGAGTTGAAGAGTACTTCGGCAAGAACTTACTACGGAGGATTTGAAGAATAGACTATCCAGCGTTTAAAATCAGCGTTAGTGTCCCGACTTCGCCATTTAAGTGACCCAAGAGACGAGTGGAAAAATAAGCGGAGTTACTCCTCCGAGGTGGCAGAGTGGAGCGAAGCGTAACATCTGACTCCTCGGACGGTGTGACGAAGAGGGATTTTTGCTAACTCCTTCACCATCCGAGGGGTCACTTCACTTCGTTTCGCAACACCTCGGAGGTGTTTTTTTACGTTTTCTTATCTAACTTAACTAAAAAAGTTTACCTCTCTTTTGAATTAACTCAAAATTCGCAAGTGACCCAAATCGCTAAAATTATGAAAAAACATGCCTATCTTTGCGTAAATCTTTTTCCAAAAATCAAAGTGGCGAAGTCGGGAGTAAATTATCCAGCGTTTAAAATCAGCGTTAGTGTTGCTCTTTTTAGACTAAATTCACCTGATTTTTCTGATCCTGTCTATTATTGCTTTTGTCGCTAAGTAGGTCGCTTCAACCCCGGTTATCCCCAAGAATTCTCCTAACCTTTCCGACAAAATATAAGGGCTGTCTGAAGAATAATAGATCATTCCCAAATCAAACGGAGGCTGGTGGAGGTCAACTACGGTTTTTTGGGGTAGCGATTTCGGGTAAGTAGCTTGAGTGATTGCTCCCAAATACGGACCGGCCTCCATTTCGATAATATTGAACTCTTTTTCCGAATAAGTATCAAAAAGATCCTTGTTTTCCAAAATTGTTCCTAAAACAGAAACCAATTTTTGATTGTCCAAAACAGAACCGCTTGAAAATTTATAAGGGAAATTATTGTTAAAACAATTCTGGATCATGTAAGTGTTTTGGGTGTGTTCGTCAAAAATTATTTTCGGGATTAAGATATCGCCTATTTTGGTATTTAAAGCGGCCGCTTTGCCTAAAACATAAACGGCTTTGATGTTCTGAACATTTTCCAAGATTTCTTCCAATAAGTGGAAAGCGGTAAATCCCAAAGGGTATTCAATATTTAAAACCAGCAGGCCCTTTAATTTTTCGCTGATCAGTTTGCCGGGGATAATTTGAGTTTCCAAACTTGTCTCGTCTTGGGGTTTAATCCTTTTGATGCCCAACCTTTTTTCGCGGTTGAGTTTTTTTTGCCAAAGCTCCTGGTTAGTTTTAAAAGCGAATTGGGAGATAAAGTATATCAGGAAAGGATTTTTGTCTTGCCCCCTTTTCTTGACTCTTTCAAGAACTTGCGGGCATTTTTCTTCCACGGTTTTGATGATTTCTTTCTGGTGGTCTAAGCAAAAGTGGTCGAGTAGGTTGATTAAACTGTGGTTGTTTGAGGAGAGGAAAACAAGGGGTTGATTGACCATATCAAACTTTGGTTTTGATTTTTTGGCTACGGTTTGCCACCATTTTTGGGCGGTTTTGGAAAAGTTTACCCAAGTGCCGGCGAGCAGTCTTATTTTTAAATTAGTTTCCTGTTTCGGCACTTTAAAATGTTTCTCGATTTTAAATTTTTGCTCTTCGGAAAGGCCGCCTATCTGGCTGATTTTAACGATTTTATTTATTTCTACCTGTAGAGCGATTGCCAGATTGACGATATCATCGATATCGGAAATTGAAGCGGCGAAACAGGCCATAGTTTTGGTTTTAGGATCGAAAAAAATATGTCTGCGCCGGCGGGAAGCAGAGATTCTTTGCCATTTTTTCAGATTGTAGCCGGATTCCAGAAAAATCTCTTCTATTTGGCCAATGACAACCGACTTGGTTTTAAGAATTTCCTTAGATAAACGGTTGAGAGCGTAAAACAAAGCGTCAAAGTCAATCTCGTATTCGGAGTTTGCTTTAGGGTGAAGTAAAGGCTCCATTTTTAAATAGGTGGGAATCAAGGTGGAGAGGGCGATTTCTTTTGAGCTTCTTAGGGCGGAGCGGTATGTCCGGATATGAATTTCAATGGCATCTTTGCTGGCCTTAGTCATTACCAATGATACCAGAAAAAAGGCTTATTGATCGGTAGAGTTTATCTTGATCGGAGAGGTGGGATAAGTCTGGTCTGGTCAAGGGGTGGACTTGGGTATTTGTTTTCTTGGGCACCTGCCATTAACGCTCTGTTTATCCCGCTAAGCAATAACTGGGCCCCGTGGTGGTTGGCGGCTTTCCCCCTTGTCCATGAACGGTTTCTACTCCCTTTTTTGCCATCCTTATAACAAATTGTATTCTCGAAAGCTCTGGATGTTAATATTGGCTGGAACTGGAATTCTCGACAAGCCTGCGCCGGCAGGCAGGCCTTCGGTTCTGGGCAGTTCGACGGGTTTATCCTGAGTGAGCCGAAGGAGTCGAGAAGAAATTACGATCCCGGTAAATCCGATCCTGGATCGTTTTAAGATTTTCGATCCAGGATCGGAGTCGCTCACTTAACCACCTGGCATTTATTCTTCGAGCCCTTCGATAAACTCAGGGTAAACTTGAGTCGAGAAGATCTTGTCTCAAGAGGACGGGAGCTACACTTAAGGTTGCATAGACGAGTAACTGATAAATAGTGAGTTAACAGACGGCTAGGTGGAGAAAGGTAAAAAACGCTTAATGTTCAATGGTCAAATGATTAAATAGAGAGGTGGTGCTCCTACCAGGAATTGAACCTGGAACTGCCCCTTAGGGGGGGGCCGTTATATCCGTTTAACTACAGGAGCCTGCGCTTATTTTACCATTTACCCCAGCACCAGAAAGCCCCACGTTTCAATGTGGGGATGAATGGCAATCTGTCTGGGGCTTTTGGGACACCATGTGGGGTATCCCACTGTGGCGATGCGGGGTTTCATCCCCTGGGAAGGGGGAACCACGGGATTTAGCCTGTGGAGGATTTACCGCTAAACATTTAAAATTCTCTGAAGGTTGGGTTATAATTTAAAGATGGAGCAGTTTTTAGGTAAAATTAGGGTGGGCTATAGCTTTGCGAGGAAAGCTCTTGGCCCAAAGTGGGTGGAAATCAGAGATGATGGCCAGGGAATGATAAAAGTGATTGTGGGTGGTGGGCTGTTAGGTCTTGGGCGGAAGGTTATTACTGGCAATCAAGGATGGAAAGGGCCCTTATATATTCGGGCAGGCAGGGAGATGCGAGAGAGGGGAGGCTTGCCTTTGCGTGCTAAGAGGAGATGAAGGAGGGTTTCCATTTATATCCCTGTAAAAATAAAATCTCCGTTTTTTAAAATCATTATTTGTTATCCCGGACTTGTTTTGGGATCTTTTTCTAAATTCTGAATTTTGCACTCTTGTCATTCTGAGCAGAGCCCTGTACCATTCGATACAGGGCGGAGCGAAGAATCCCCATGGAATTGGCAATTTGCCTATTTTAGGGGATTCTTCCCCGCCAGCAACTGCGTAGCTTTGGGCGGGTCAGAATTACCTAAAAAAGTCTGTCATTTTGTTTTACGATTAGAAGAGAAGATGTCTAATAGAAAATTTTTTCTCCAGACTTTCGGTTGCCGTTTAAATCAGGCCGAGAGCGGCGAGGCAGAGCGGTTGCTTTTTAATTGCGGCTGGCAGAAAGTTGCTACCGCGGATCAGGCAGACTTGATTCTTCTGAACACCTGCGCGGTTACCCGAAAGGCGGAAAAAGAAGTCAGGCAAACAACCAGCCGGTTAAGGAAAATTAACCCCAAAGCAAAAATCGCTCTCGCTGGTTGCTGGGTGGATAAAATTAAGAAGTTTGGCGGGTTGGTCCCTGAGGGGATCGACCTGATGGTAAGGAATAAAGGGAAATGGAAAGAGCTAATTCAAAGTTTAAAAATCAAAAGTCAAAAAAACACCCCGGGGGTGTCTTTTCTTACACCCCCGGGGTGGAAAAGGAACCCCAGAGTCTTGATTAGGATTCAGACTGGCTGCAGCAATAACTGCGCTTATTGTTTGCCGAGACTGATTAGAGGCAAGCCGAAGAGTGTTCCGGTAAAAGATATTATTGCCCGGATAAACAAGGCAGTAAAGAGGGGAACTTTGGAGGTGGTTTTAACCGGTCAGAATATTTCCCAATATCGTGACCACGGTAAGGACTGGATAAATTTAACCGAAGAGATTTTAAAAAAAACGGAGATTAAGCTTTTACGGTTTGGCTCGATAAACCCCTCTTTGGTTGATGATCCGACAACTTCCTTTTCCGTTCAGGCAAAAAGATTGATTAATTTCTACCAGGGATTGGGCAAAGGCAGGCTAAGCCGCCACCTTCATCTTAGTTCCCAATCCGGCAGTGGCCGGGTTTTGAAATTGATGAACCGGAATTACCGGTCTGAAATTTTTTTAGAGCTGGTTAAACTTCTTCGGGGCGGAGTAAAAGGAATCAACATTACCACCGATATTATTGTCGGTTTTCCGGGCGAAACAGAAAAAGATTTTCTAAAAACAGTACGATTCGCCCAAAAAGCAAAATTCGGTAAGATCCACATTTTCAGGTTTTCGGTCAGAGCCGGCACTTTGGCGGCAAAAATGGAAAGAGGGCTGGGCCGGGTGAGTGAAGCAATAAAAACAAACAGGGCCGAAAGATTGGCAAAAATAGAAAAAGAACTCCGGTTTAAATTCTGGCGGAGCCAGATCGGCAAATCGGCGATGGCAATTATCTTGCCGGGCGGCAAAGGTTTATCCGATAATTATATTCCGTTGATGGTGAAAAAGGCGAAAACAGAAAAAGTTTCAAAAATAGCCAAAGTAAAATTTGTCGCTTTGAAAGGTAATTTTGTTGCTGCTGTTGCAGATTTTACGTCGATCGACGTAAAATAGCGACTTACTATAGGGTCAGTTGTTTGAGTCGGTTTGCTTTGATATACTTGTGGCAGAGGAGATCTTTAGCAAGAAGGAGGTGACTAAAAAAGATGGCAGGGGAAAGTTTGGTCGGGAGTAAAAGACTGCTTGTTTTGGCTTGGGATCCTAAAAGAAGGATGGAAGAGGGGAAGGAATCTGGAAAGAAAAAACTTAGGGCGGGACCTTTGACGGTTCGTTCAATCGAAGGTATTCCGCCTGAGGAGAGAATAAGAGCGGCTGCTTCCTGGAAACCGGGAGGTCAGAATTGGACGCGAGAAAAGCGAGCCGGAGTAAAAATCTTAAAGGTTTGGGCGAGAGGATCGAGATAGGATAGGAAAAGTACCGAGGCGTCATAATTTAGAGGGTTGGCTCGCCAAAAATTGCCGCACTCAAGCGGGGAATGTTTTGTGGCTAAGTAATATGGTCTTAAAAAGGAGACCTTTTGGGTTTGAGAGAATGGTTTAAGGTCAGATTTAATAGAAGATAGTTAAAGACACGGGTTAAAAAATTGTTTTTGGGCGCGTAGCTCAGCTGGTTAGAGCACCGATCTTATAAGTCGGGGGTCCCTGGTTCGAGTCCAGGCGCGCCCACCAAAAAGGAAAAGTTGGTAGAATCGGGTGGGGCGCTGGCCAGGTACCGTCCGGTAACCTGGCTGGCGCGGCCAGCGCCCCACCCGCCGCGCTTCCGAAAAAGTCGGCTCGAACAATCCCGATGTAATCGGGATCAAAAGAAAAACGCAAAAATTT
>JAHJSD010000031.1 GCA_018830585.1 Patescibacteria group bacterium | reverse complement strand
TGATTTTAGCCAGTAGCCAAGCCAAAATTCTTTTGTCGCAAAGCGACAATCAAGAAATCCGAGCATTCCTAAAAAATATCGGCTCGAACTTCATTTTGAAAGATAAAAAATTCCAATTTGCGCTTAAAATCGGCTGGCGATCCCTCGCACCCGCCTGCCGGCGAGACAGGGAGGGCGAGCTAACAAAGACATTTCCCAACTGGCGGAGGAGGTGGGATTCGAACCCACGAGTCTCTTGCGAGACACCGGTTTTCAAGACCGGCGCAATTGGCCGCTATGCGACTCCTCCTCACTCCGCTCACTTTGTTCGCGAGCGAGCCTGCCCGCGCAGCCGGGCATGGCAAACATTATTTTACCAATTAAATCTTTAATTTGCTCTTTTTGGAACCTTTTCTTTCCAGCCTTCCCCTCTTAATGCCTCTTGGTTTATAATAAACTTATGTCAGAGGGTGAATCAGGTTCAGAAGGTAAAAAAAGAATAAACAGAAGAGAATTTCTGGAAGGAGCCGCGGCAGCAAGTATCGCGGCCATTGGTTTAACAAAAGTCCTGTCAACCAAAGATAAAACAGCCCCAAAGAGCGCAGGCACTCCACCAGTGCAAGGACACAAAGAGGCCAAAGAGCCGCCAGCCCTTTTTTCCCAGGAGTGCGGACAGATCAGAGTTGATTTCAGTCCCGGCGGTCTGCCTTTTCGCTATATAAATCCGGAAGGAAAAGAGGTTTTCTTTTCCGATGCGGAAATCGGAGGATTCGCTACTCTCCGGCAAGCGGCAATTAAAAACCAGGAGCCGGAGGTCGCTGCTCAGATTAAGCTTGACCCGGAACCCCCTCCTCCTTTGCCGGAATACCAATCTTCGACCGAGCACCCTCTTAGTAAAGAAAAACCGGAAGACGTTCTTACTAAAGAAGAACTGGCCCAACGTGGTATCGAAATTATCCAGACCGAAGAAGTAAAACTGCACATCCGCCCTGGCGCTTTTAAGAAAGGAGCATTACTGGAAGCATTCACTCCAAGCGGAAAAAGAAACTTAATAATTGCTTTAGTTGACACATCCAGGCTAAAACTTGAAGACTTCGAAGATCCTGTTTATAACAAAATACTACCGCTTTTAGCCGCATATTCGGCTGCGGACAATCTACAAGCCAAAAAAGAAAAAAGGGGCGCTATTTCCGAGATAAAGCGGTCGATCAGAGAAACAAGGGAAAAACTTCAAGAGGCAAAAAAACAGGAGAGAAAAGCGTCGAATATTATCAGTTAGTATTATTAGGCTTTAAATCGCCGCTCTTCTTTTATCAACATGCCCCAGAGAGGAAAAATACTGGACTGTACTTTAGACCAGCGAGCGCCGCCCTATTAGGAGGGTGGAGTCTAAAACCAAAAACATCGGTAATCACTTTAGCCGTTGGAGGGCCAGAAGCAATTATTTCTGGAAGGGTCGAGGTTTACTTTGATACCAAAGGTAAACCCTGTCTTAGGGGAATAGCGGGCGAAAACTATTTCTGGGCAGATCAAAGACCTAATCCTAAAGAGACACACTTGGATCCAAGCCAACTGACCCTTAATCCGGAAGCGAGTCCACACAAGCCCAGGTCTTATTTGGTAAATAATCCTCCTCCCGGCTTCGTCTTGAATCACGAAGTTAGCCACGACGTTCTAATTGGCAGCGCTCGAGCTAAAGGCAAAAAGGCCGATGGGAGTGAATACCGCACCGACCTATTGGCATTAGAAACAATTCAAAAAGCCCGGGAGAAGTGGGTAAACTCAGGATACAAAGACGACAGCGGCTATTTTTTTGTTTTTGAAACACCAGAAGGGTATATTCTCGCCAAAAAAGAAAAAGAGGAGGCCACTACCGGAGTTGTCTGATTACCCCAGCACCAGTCCCGCAGTTGCGGGGCGGTGCGGGGTTTTATCCTCTATGAAGGAGAAGCCACGGGCTTCAGCCCGTAGGGATTCACTGCTATTTTTCAATGTCTTTCACTGTTTTTCGAATAAAACTAAATAGACTCCTCTTTTCCCTCAAAATACTCTAATGATTCGAATCATTAGAGTATTTCAATCTCTCGGGTAAGAAGATTACGGTTTAACAAAAAGGCCATTACCGGAACAAAAAATTCTGACTTTTGCCAGGATAGCGGTCTTGGTGAACTTTCAACTCTTGTCAATATTAGTTTAATGATTTAAATCATTAAACTCTTCCGGAACTGTGAAGAAGTTTTTTACGAAAAGCCAGTAAAGAGACCCCGCCGTCAATCTACAAATCAAGAAAGTTTGTTCACCCCGAAAAGGTAATTATTCAAAACAAGCCTGGATTTGATGTTTGATAGATACCATCTTATAATTCCCTTATGCCGGAAGGCAACGCAGGAGGGCCAAAGATCAGCAGACGAGAGTTTTTAAGAGCGTCTTTATTAGCCGCCGCTGGGGTAGCCGCAGCTGCCTGTGGGAAAAAAGTGGTCTCGTCCGGAGGAGAAAAAAAAGAACCAGGTGGGCCAAAAGAAGAACTCGCCGCAATTAGAAAACCAGAACCACCTTCCCATCCACCACCATTAGGATCCAGTCTGCCGGCCGTGAAAACTATAGAAACAGACCCGCAAAAAGAATTAGAAAAACAATTATTAGAGGTAATAAAACCGGCGGTGGCGGAATTTTTCGAAAAATATGGCCAGGATATCCCGGAAGCGGCCAGGGTCGAGTTCGAAGAAAAAGGAAGCCTTCCTCCAACCCAACCCTGGGCAGACAATATCGGCGGCTGGTATAAAAGTCTGATGGAGCATACTGGCTCTGATTCCGGTGTCTACGAAGAAATGACCATGGATGAGTGGGGCTACTTAATGCTAATGATAGACCAGAGAGCAGATGCTCCTGACCCTAATGACAACGAAGGCCTAGAAAGATTTGCCGCAGGATTTCTCTACGACTTCAATCTCGACCACCTTGATACCAATGTCAACAATCTTGCCGTTGCCACCAAAATAGTTTATCAAAATTGGCAAGAGCTAATTCCGGAAAATTCGAAGGAGTTTGAAAATAGTAGAAACATACGAGCTCTTGCCCTACTATATAGCTGTGTCTCTTTAGGAACCAAAAAACAACTTCTTCGAAACAGCTTTCAGTTCGACCAGGCAGTAGCAGAAAATAGCTTCACAAAAACAGAGCTTCTTTTTTTTGAATATGCACAGCTAACTGACATAGGCAGAATATCTACCCTGCCACCTATAGTCCGCATGTTGTCCCCAGGCGGGGCGGAGGATTTACCTAGAGGAGCATACTTCAAACCCAAAAGAAAAACTGGTGCCGCTACTGACGAACCCGAAATAAGACCAACCAGAGAAGAAGTGTCTTCTAAGGACACAGAACCAGAACCGACCCCAAAACCAAAAACAGAAAAGCCTGTCGAGAAAAAACCAAAAATAATCTCTGAAATTAAAGAAGCTTATACTTCCGCCAAAGAAACAAAGCTGCCGATCCAGCAACACGGATATGAACACAAAGATCTCCATTGGCAGACAGTCAAGGGTAGTATTGGAATTAAAAAAGAAGGCGAATTCAAAGAAGAAAACCGGCGTATCGAGCCTTTAGCCGCGGTAGTCCATTATACTGCCGGAGGAACAACTGAAGATTGTATCACCTATCTTTCCGGCACCAAAAGAGAGACAGTAGTTCCCTCGGTCCAGTTTGTCATCGGTAAAGACGGCACTGTCCATCAAGTCTTTGACCAAGAAGATTATCTTGAATTCCATGACGGCGGACCAAATCCGGTCGCTTTCGGAATTGAAATAGTGGCTGACAATGCTGATGATGTTTCAACCGACCAATTAGTGGCTGTTGCCCGGCTGATCAGTTACTTAAAAGACAAATATGGTATTTCTTATGTTTCGTCGCACAAAAACGCCCATTTATTAGCCAAAAAATTGTTAGAAGAAAGGCCCGATTTGGCCAAAAAAAATGTCCGGCCGGTACGACAATCAAAACCGGATCCGGGTGAAGAAAATATGGAAATTCTGTGCCAGCTACTGGAAAACAGCGGCCTCAAATTCATTCAGGCGGACGTACCGAACTTAAGCGGGGAAACTATTGTCAATGTCCAACCGAATTAAACCACTTGCCTAAACTTAACCCAAACTCAGGAGTTGATTAAAATACTGCCGTCGCCGACTTACCTATCCCCGTTATAAAATCCTCTAATGATTCGAATCATTAGAGGATTTAGGTTTGAAAATTGTCAATTTAGTCCGTCTTCGCAAAAACCCCGAAGGGGCCCCTCTGGGGT
>JAHJSD010000030.1 GCA_018830585.1 Patescibacteria group bacterium | reverse complement strand
GTAATTTATTTGGGTTTTGAAACCAACCCCAATAAGGGGTTGATATATACCACCAACAGAACTATTCTTATCAGAGATTCTGAGGTTTTGGAAAGCTCTTCGAAGTAGATTAAAGAATCGGAAGATTTCAATAGATCCAAAAAATGACTATTAATTAGTCTTGCACCTTAGAGGTGAAAGACTATCTACACCTTTGGTATCCTCACAAAAAAATATTGAGTTAGGAACGGGGCTCAATATATTGTATTTAATGGGGAAAAGTGTTAGTATTTTTTTTCGGCCATCTGAAAGCAGCCGGTGTGTTTCTATGGCGTCCGATGCCAAATCTCAATGTTCTTTTAAAAACATGTGATATTATTTCCGGGGTGGATGGTGCAATGCTGCCTCTGCCTCTAAAATACTAAAATAGTTAAGACGCCTTAAAGGCGTATTGTTTATTTACTAGAATAACTCTATGCCCGCTAACCAAAAGCCGCGCATTCATCAGTTGGTAATCTGTGTCAATGTCTTTGTCAGAAAAGACGGTAAATACCTGATGCTTAAGCGTTCTTCCGGAAAGACTTATGCACCCGATGTAGTTCACCCGATTGGAGGCAAGATTGAACCTGACGAAGCGCCTTTTTTGGCGGCTCAAAGAGAGGTTCTTGAAGAAGCAGGAATAAAGATTAAAAACATGCGTTTGGAAGCAGTTGTTTTGGAATTAAAGCCTTACAAAACTACAGAGGGCAACTGGCTCATTTTTCATTTTACCGCTGATTATGACTCTGGTGATAAAAGTGAAACCGACGAAGGTGAACTGATTCTACTGGATGCTAAAGAAATTCTTGATCAAAAACTGTTTCCCTCCGTTCGCGAAATTATTGGTCACATTTTAGACCCGGATGATGGGACTGTTTTTGCAACTTTTGAACACGACTGGGAGGGGAAGATTATCCAGAAAACAAAAAGAATTGATATCTGCCCCGTTTAACACTTCTGAAAAAGATTTTAGTGTTTATTTAGCACCTTTCGGGTGCAGCAGACACTGCATCTCTGGTATTTTTTCCGTCTTATCCCTTCCGAATTTGTGAAAGGTGTTGCTAAAAGGTGTTGCAAATTACCCCCACCAGACCCTAACTGGAGTTGGTAACCTTGGTTCCTGTGAAGCCAATTCCTCGGCAGCCCTAAGTATTGTCCTTTTAGTCCTGATTGGGTGAGCCCACTCACAAGGAACAATAACCCTTCTGCTACTATCAACCTCTGGCCAGAGGTGAAAAGTTGAACCCCCACTGCCTCCGGAATAAACAGCATGGAATACTGAAAATTTTCCTGATTCTGGTAGCTTTGTCCTGCTTCTGCCTCCCCTTCTTGGAAAAACCAGCTTGCCTCCTGCCCCCACGTATCTAGCGATATGACTGTTTGGGTCTGGCCTCTCTCTCCCCATAAAAGTATTTTACCAAATTGTTAGGCTGTGGACAAGATTTACCTCAATTTTTTCAGAAAAAATTGGTTAGTCGGTTAGGGCCAGAGGCAGACTCTTCGTATCCTTACGAAAAAAACACTGAAGCTCTGAGGCGACTCGTGGATGAATTGGTTTTCCGGTTTAGGTATGTTCGTCCCAACAAGGCGTTTGGATCGATACCGTAGGTTTACTCGCAGGGCTCCGTCTTCAAGAAAGCGAAAACCCCGACTTCGCTTTGGGACCCGGAATGACCTTTCCCTCCTCGTCATAAAAAACTAAAAACTAATAGTGAAAAGCTAAAAAGAACAAATAAAAGCTAAAAAGTTAATCTTTCGAACGGTTTTTATCTTTCAGCTTTTCTTTTTCCTTTTTCGCTCTTCCTTTTGCCTTTTTATTGAAACGACCCGGGATCATGATTGCATCTTCCGGCAACTTGCCTTCTACAAGGGGATCCTTCGTCATCGGAATTTCTCAGGATGACGTTGGAGGGTAAAGGGGGCTTAGGATGACGGCCAGAGCAACCTCGTCATTCTGAGCGCAGCGAAGGATCTATCAGAGCGTCTTTGTCTTAGTTTTTTTGACATTTGAATTTTGGATTTTGAAATTTAGCCTTTTTGCTGTTTTTGGCTTCGTTGTTGTCTTGAAGTAAAGAATCTGGCCGAATTGAGCCAAAATCGATGAAATGTAATTCACCGTTCAACACCAACCAAACAGACATCTTTTTTCGACACCAAATTAAAACCGTGACAGCACGGCAAAAAAAGTAAAGCCTGTCTTTTGACGAAACCTAATTACCCGTTGGCAATCCGACTCCTTCCGGCAAATTAACCCCTGGCATCATTTCGAAAGGGTTGATAAATTCAATCCCGGCGGGCGGGTCAAAAATGGTATCGGAGATAACAACTTCTTTGCAGGAATAGCTGATATCCGGTGTTTCCCAGGAAAATTCCTCAGGTTGCGAAACTTCTCCTTCTTCTGTCTTTTCCGGCTCAATGCAAATTTTTACTCCCTGGGATTCGTCTTCGGTCCAGGTATAGTTGCAGTTGTCGGCGAAAATGGAATGAGTCTTTTTACCTTCAGCGACGACCTCGGTATAAACCCGATCGTTTTTAAGTCTGGAAAGGCCGTAATTGTTTTCGTCTTTTTTCCAGGTGCATTCCATTGACCGGCCCACACTTAAAGCCTCCTTCAAACTGCCAACGATACTTTCTTCTTGCTCCTCTTGCCGGCTTGCCGTTTCTTCTTCAATTTCTTCGCTTAAAGACTCCGGCTGGACAGTTGAATTTTTAGAAGAAAAAATAAAAGCGGCGCCGATTATGGCGATGACAAGGATTGTTATCACGATAAACGGAAGAAATTTTTTCATTTGTTTTCACCCCCTTTTCTTAAAATTAATTATATTCTTTTTGCCCACGAAAAGGAAGTATCGTTGTCCACCTTATACAGAAAACCAGGCTGTCTTAAAAGGACCCCTTTGAGGTCAGGCCTGCCTGTTGGCAGGCAGGTTTACGTATTTAATCATTTGGGAATCCCGATCCTGGATCGTTTTCAGATTTTCGATCCAGGATCGAATCAAGTCTCGATCTTCGGCTATCTAATAATTTACCATTTAAAATTTATGATTTGGAATTTTTAACCTTGAACTATTTCGTCATTCTGACCCGCCCAAAGCTACGCAGTTGCTGGTGGGGAAGAATCTCCTAATCGTTGGCAACTTTCTTTACACGAGGGCCGCGCCCGCCAGACGCTGAAGCCGTCAGGCGATGCGGGCGGGGATCCTTCGTCGTTGGAACTTCCTCAGGATGACGGAGAAACATATTTAATCATTCATCCCTTGGAAAAGAGAAGCCCTGGTGTTGGGCTGGGGAGAATTCAGATAGATTTCTTGTTATAATTAGCCAGAAATGAAAAAGATTAACGCCAGAGAACTTTGCCAAAAATACCGCCAGTTTTTTGAAAGCCAGGACCACAAATGGATCCCGTCTTCGCCTTTGATTCCTGAAGACGACCCTTCGGCCTTGTTTACTTCCGCCGGAATGCATCCTCTGGCGCCCTATCTTTTGGGCGAGGTTCATCCTTTGGGCAAAAGATTAGCCAATGTCCAGGAATGCCTGAGGACCGGTGATATCGAAGAGGTCGGCGATACCTATCATCACACCTGGTTTGAGATGTTGGGCCATTGGTCTTTGGGGGATTATTTTAAAGAAGAGGCGATCAGAATGAGTTATTTGCTTTTAACCGAAAAACTAAAATTGGATAAAAACAGATTGGCTTTTACCGTTTTTTCAGGCAATAAAAATGCCGACAGGGATAATGAGGCGGCCTCGGGTTGGCTTAAATTGGGAGTGGCTGAAGAAAGAATCGCTTTTTTGGAAAAAGACAATTGGTGGGAACTCCCCGGAAACAGCGGCCCCTGCGGCCCGTGCACGGAAATGTTTTACTGGTGGCCGAAGGATCAAAAACCGCCGCAAAAATTTAACCCGGCCGATTCCTGCTGGCTGGAAATAGGCAATGACGTCTTAATGCAATATCAGAAAACGGGCCCTGGCAGTTATCAGGCGGCGAAACAAAAAAATATTGATAACGGTACCGGAGTGGAAAGAACCTTGGCAGCAATTAACGGTTTTGACGATAATTATAAAACCAGCATCTTTTGGCCTATTATTGAAAGAATCCAGGAACTGTCCGGGAAAAAGTACGGAGTGGATAAACAAATTACCCGGGCGATCAGAATTGTCGCCGATCATATCCGTTCGGCGGTTTTTGTCATTGCCGACGGGGTAGTCCCCTCAAACAAAGAGCAGGGTTATGTAGTTCGCTGTTTGCTAAGAAGGGCAATCAGGCAAGGCAATTTATTTGGAATCAAACAGGAGTTTATCCAAGAGGCAGCTTTGGCGGTTTTGAACAACCAACAGAATTATGCCGGTGAATATCCCGAGCTGGGTGTTAATAAAGAAAAAATTTTGTCTGCTGTCAGCGAAGAAGAGATTAAATTTGAGAGAACGATAAACAGGGGATTGAGGGAAATAGAAAAAATAATCGAAAAAATGAAGCCTGGTCAGGTCGTCAGCGGCGAGCAGGCCTTTTTTGTTTATGAAAGTTTCGGTTTCCCTTTGGAGATGATTGTTGATGAGGTTAAAGAAAAGGGCTTTTCTGTTGACCAAAAAGGTTTCAAAACCGCCCAAGAGGAACACCGTAGAAAATCGCAAACAGCGGCCAAGGGTAGGTTTAAGGGTGGGCTTTCGGGGTATTCTACTAAAATGATTTGTTATCATACCGCCACCCATCTTTTGCAGGCGGCACTGAAAGAGATCTTGGGAAACCATGTTTCCCAAGTGGGTTCCAATGTTACTGAAAAAAGACTGCGTTTTGACTTTACCCACCCGAGGGAGTTGACCAAGGAGGAGATTAGTCAGGTTGAATGCTTAGTTAACGATAAAATAAAAAAAAACTTGCCGGTCAACGCGGTAGTAATGTCTTTAAACGAAGCCTTGGCTAAGGGCTCTGTTACCGTCCCGGGAAAAAGTTACCCGGAAGATGTAAAAGTTTATTGTGTCGGTTCTTTGCCCGAGAAGGTTCGGTCTTCGGCAGAAACCGCTTCTTTAGAAGTCTGTGGCGGGCCTCATGCAAAGTCCACCGGTGAGCTTGGCAGGTTTGAAATTATCAAGGAGCAGTCTTCCGGCTCTGGAAAAAGACGAATTTATGGTATCCTAAAATAAGGATGAGTCAGTCTCAAAGTCGGTGGTTAATCCTGATAGAGGAAAAAGAGGTTATTACCTGCCTAGTGACAGAGGACGGCAGCTTTTTTATCAGTAAAAAACGCGACTGGAACGGGAGCGAAAAAGATGATCTTTTAGCCGCTTTGGATGCCAGCCTGGGAGAGTGTCTTTCTGATTCCGGTTTGGGTGAGGGGCCCAAGGAAGCGGTTTTTGTCCTTTCTCCTTTTTGGATTGACGACAAGGGTGTGGTTTTAGGGACCAGAAAACAGATTTTAAAAGAGGTTTGTCAATCTCTCTCGGTTTCTCCTTTAGGTTTTCTGATTGGTGAGGAAGTTTTGGCCCAACGTTTTAGTAGCTTTGTGTCGGTGTATTTTAGCCAGAATCATTTCCGGGTTAGTTTGGTCGAATCCGGTGAAATAGTCAGCAAAGAGGAAGTCGAAGGCGGTTTGGGTATGGAGTTTAATGATTTGGTTTTAGTTTTAAAAAGAGTTAGGGGTGAAGGGGTTTTACCGGAAAAGTTAATTTTCTGGGGGCTGATAGACCAAGAGGCCAAAAAAAGGTTAGTTGGTTACCGCTGGAACGGAGAAGGTCTTTTTGAGAGTGATCCCTCAGTAGAGGTGGTTTCCTGGGGAAGTTTATTTAACTATTTTGTTGAAGTTGTCTCTGGTCAAGGGGCGGCTTTGGAAGAGGTTGAAAAAATTACCTCGGAAGAAAAAGGCGATATTGAAAAAAAGGATAAAGATAATTCGGACGGCGCGGAAGAGCCTGATTCTGAACTTGACTTTGGTTTTGTAACCGAGGACGTTGCCAAAATACCGACAAAAAAAGAAAGTTCTGTTCTAAAAGAATCGGAAGAGGAAGAGCAACCCTCTTTACCTGTTTTAGCGATGACCGAAAAAGAACCCGAAACGAGTTCTGGAGAAAAGGTTACCGTATCGGTTGTTGGAGATCAAGCTTTTCCGGCTGCATCCGAGGCTATCGCCAAACCGAGGCCGAAAGGGAAAAAACGCCCCTCATTTAAATTTCCTAAACCGGCCTTATCATATGGAAAAATACTTTGGCTTTTTCTGATACCGATAATTTTACTCGCCGGAGCTACGGCTGCTTGGTATTTTTCAAGTGTTAAAGTGGAAATTTTCGTTACCCCTGAGAAAATCAGCAAAGAGATTGAGATGAAGATGGACCCTTCGGCGACAGAGCTGGATAGTGTCGGCGGCGTTGTTCCTGTGGAAAATGTCGAGATAACCCTTGAGGGGGAAAAATCGGCTTCAACTACTGGGCAGAAGTTGATTGGCGAAAAAACGATTGGCAAAGTGACGATTTACAATCGTACTGCCGAGACTAAATCGTTCTTGGCAGGCACGTTTTTATCCGGACCTGGGGGGTTAAAATTTGTTTTGGACGATGATGTTCAGATTGCTTCCAAAACGGCCGATTTAGTTAGTGGAGTGGATCGTTGGGGGGAAACGATAACGGCGATAACGGCGAATGATATTGGAGCTGAATATAATTTAGCGGCCCAAAGTCTTTTTTCGGTGGCGGACTTTTCGGAAGATAAGTTTTTGGCCAAGAATTCCGAAGCGTTATCGGAAGGAACCAGCCGGCAGGTTAAGGCGGTTTCCAAAAACGACAGGGATAACTTGAAAGAGGTTTTAACCAAAGAACTTAGTGCCGAAGCCAAAAAAGAATTGGAAAAAGAAGGTTCCGGAGGAAAGATTTTAGAACAAAGCTTGAGGAGTGAAGTAATCGGTGAGGTCTACAGCGCAGAAGTGGCTGAAGAGAAGGAAAATTTCCGTTTGACGTTGGAACTAAAGTTTTTGGTTTCAAGACTTTCCGAGAACAACCTACTTCTTTTGGGAAAAAAGGTTTTGGAAAAAGAAGTTCCCGAAGGAATGGTCTTAGACCAGGATTCGATTGATGCCGAGTCAAGAATCGATAGTGTTGGAGAGAAGGGCGTAGTTATCGGCCAACTTTCAGTAACGGGCAAGGCGTATCCGTTGATAGACAAAGAAGAACTTTCCCTTAAGCTTAAGCTAAAAAATAAAAGTGAAGCTCAGAAAATAATTCGTTCTTATTCCCGTGTTTATCGTGATCAGATCGTTTTTCAACCGTCATTTTTTAGGTTTATCAACTTTTTACCGCCCAAGGCCGAAAATATTATTATAGAAATAAAGGAAAAGTAAAAGCCTATGGACTTATGGGAAACCCTGAACCGCCCCGACGTAACGTCGGGGCGGTTCAGGGGTAGAAGTTGACAGAAACCGGCTTGAGTGAAAAGCGGCCGATCGGGCAGTTTTTAAATATCAGTTGCAGAGAGTCTCTAAAAACTGTTAATATGAGAAGTTAGCTAGTTTAGGCTCCGGTAAATTAATTGGTTTTTTTTGTTTTTAATATGGCCCTTTACGGCTATCTGAAAAAAAACCCGAAGAAAATCACCTTAAGGCTTTTTTCCAAAAAGCAGATCTCTTTTTTGTTTTCTGTTTTGGGTATGATTTTAATCGGCAATGCAGTGATACCGATAGTCAGTTATCAATTCCGTTACGCCCCTAGGTTTGGAAGAATAATTAGCCCTCTTGTTTATCCGAAAAACGGTGAACCGCTCTCCTCGATCGCTGCTTTGGCTAAAGAGGAAGAAAGAGATTACACCCTGATTTCTTCCTGGTTTGACAATTCGGTTAACCGTCTTAATACCGATCGGAACAAGACGGCTTTTTATAGTATTTCGATTCCTAAATTGGGGATAATTAGGGCAAAGGTTGAGATAGGGGGAGAAGATTTAAAGCAAATATTAGTTCACTACAACGATACCGCCTTTCCGGGCAAACTGGGAAATGCAGTTATTTTTGGACACTCGGTTTTACCTCAATTTTTTAACCCGGAAAACTACCTGACGATTTTTTCCACCCTTTATCGACTAAGAGAGGGTGACGAGATTTTAGTTGATTTTGACGGGGTCAGTTATCGCTATCTTGTCGAGGATTTGTTTGAGGTTTCTCCGAAGGACCTTTCTGTTTTGGAGCAGCGCTATTCCGAGCGCAGACTGTCCCTGATTACTTGCAGCCCTCCGGGGACATATTTAAGACGTTTAGTAGTAAGAGCCAAACTGGTTGATTAAAGACATGGTTTTTTTGGGTTTAGACTATGGTAGATGCAGGGTTGGATTGGCAATCGCCGTGAATTCGATTGTTGAAACCAGGGGTTGGTTAGACCGGAACAACAAGGGAGATTGGCAATTGCTAAAACAAATAGAAGAAATTTGTCGGGAAGAAGCAGTTTCGACAATAGTGATCGGAATCAGTGAAGGATCAATAGCTTCAGAAACTAAGAGATTTGTCAAAAAGCTATACGAAGTGGTAAAATTACCGGTAGTTTTTACCGATGAAACGTTGACAAGTTGGGAGGCGGAAAGAAAGGTGGGTTGGAAGAATAAAGGGCGGGTTGATACTGTTGCCGCCGCTTTGATTTTGGAGAGATTTTTGGAAAGCCAAAATTAACACCCGGAAAGTTTAGGCCCTGTTCTTTTTGAGATTAAAGAGGAAGAAAGACAATTTTAAAAGTTTATTATTTTAAATAGGAGAGTTATGTTTAAAAATATCATTGCTCCGATTCAGGCTTGGCTTTTATCCCAAGGTCGTTGTGTTGGCTGCGGCATGCCTTTGAACAAGGGAGAGACTAAAGATAGGGATAATGGAACTGTCCGGACGACTTGCAAATGTGGCAGGATTTTTGTTTATAACCCCAAAACTAAAAAATACCGGAGGGCTCTTTTCGAGGAAATTTGAACTTTTCCGGTTGCTACCTTTTCTTTAATGAAAAAGCCTCTTTTATTGATTTTTTTTTCGGTTTTAATACTTTCATTGGTATTGGCTTGGTTTTCTTTTTTGGTGTCACCTGTTGGTGGTGATGAAAGAATTTTTGTAATCAATAGCAGCGAGTCTTTGATCTCAATCGCGGCTAGGCTGGAGAAAGAATCAATAATTAGAAATAAGTGGGCCTTTCTCCTTTTTTTGAAAACTAAGGGGGAGGAAAACAGTATTCAAGCCGGTCGGTTTGATTTATCTTCCGGTGACTCAGTCGCACAGACGATAAAGAAACTCCGGAAAGGCCGTTCGGATTTGTGGGTGACTTTTCTGGAGGGTTGGCGCAGAGAAGAGATAGCCCTGAAATTGGAACAGGAACTTGGCCTTCCTGCAGAAGAATTTCTTTCCTTGCTTGGGGCAAAGGAAGGTT
This sequence comes from Patescibacteria group bacterium, assembly GCA_018830585.1. GTDB lineage: Bacteria > Patescibacteriota > Microgenomatia > UBA12405 > JAHJSD01 > JAHJSD01. Next base: position 3,648 of record JAHJSD010000030.1, on the reverse strand, counting down.
ATTTGTTTCCTGACACCTATTCTTTTCCTGCTGATATTTCGGCGACAAAGGCACTTTTTTTGATAACTGATAATTTTGAGCGAAAGTGGCAGTTGCTTTCCAATGCTGCCTCAGAAAAAAAATTGAGTCGGGAACAGGTTCTGATTTTCGCCTCTTTAGTGGAAAGGGAGGCCAGAAATGACCAGGACCGGTCAGTGGTTGCCGGGGTTTTAATTAAAAGATGGCAAGCCGGCTGGCCGCTTCAGGTAGATGCTTCGGTGCAGTATGCCAAGGCAAGCATTGCCCCGCTGTTGACAAATGACTACGACTGGTGGCCTGTAATTTCCAAACAGGATTTAGAGATAAACTCACCGTTTAATACTTATAAAGAAGTTTCCTTGCCGCCTTCCTCAATTTGTAATCCGTCTTTTTCTTCTCTTAGCTCGGTAGTTAACTACCCCCAGACTAACTTCTGGTTCTATCTTTCCGATCCATCGGGCAAAATGTATTTTGCCGAAACACTCGAACAACATAACAATAATATTAAAAAGTACTTATAAATGGAGCTGATTGACGCTTCTGGGCTTTGTGGTATAATCAAATACCTTGGTTAGAAGAAGCGGATTTAAAAGTCCGGCTCTTTTTTTTGCCGTTTAAAAAACGGCGGTATTTTTGATGGCCAAAAATAAAAGGATCTATTGGGGTAAAAGTTTGCTAACTCCTTCTCCGGTTGATTTGCTTTCGGTGCAAAAGGAATCGTGGCAATGGTTTTTAGAGGAGGGATTGGAAAAGACAATCCGCTCTGTTTCGCCGATAGTAGATTACACCGGCGATAACTGGCATCTGGATTTGGGTAAAATCGTTATCGAGGAAGCGGTAATTACTCCTCGTGAAGCCCAGCGAAAAGGTCTCTCCTATGCAGCTCCGGTAAAAATTGAAGCAGCTTTGACTAACAAAAGAACCGGGGAAAAGGTGACAGAGGATGTTTTTCTTCTTAATTTGCCCCTGATGACTGAGGAAGGGACTTTCATCATCAGCGGTATTGAACGTGGCATAATCAATCAATTAATCCGTTCCCCCGGGGCCTACTTTACGGGAGAAGAAGATCCTGCTACCGGTAAGACTCTTTACCGCGCCGAGATCAGGCCGGTAAGAGGTTCTTGGCTGGAGTTTTTTACCAGCAGGAGGGGCGTTCTTTACGCTCGGGTTGACCGCCGCCGTAAATTTCCCGCTACGATTATTCTTCGGGCAGTAGGGGTTGAAAAAAACGACCTGTTGATTAAAACCTTTTCCGGTTTTATCAAGCCAACAATCGAGATGGACTCTTCGCGAAGCAGGGAAGAGGCAATCCTTGAATTTTACCGTAAAATGAGGCCGGGAGAACCAGCTGTTTTTGACACAGCGGAAAACTTTTTCCGGGAAAGATTTTTTAGCTTAAAAACTTATGAACTGGGACAGGTTGGCCGCTACAAAATGAATAAGCGGTTAGGAGTTTCCTTTCCTGATGATGACGAAGACAACTGGGTTCTCAGGAAAGAAGATTTGATTTCGGCGATCAAATATCTAATTGCCCTTCAAAGGGGAGAAGAAACCAAGGTAGACGATATTGACCATCTTGGCAACAGGAGGTTGAGACGAATTGGTGAAATCCTGACACAAATTGCCTTGAGACAAGCGACTGCCCGTTTTGAGAGAATGGTTAAGGAACGAATGAGCTTGGTCAGCCCTAAAGAAAAAGCTTCTCCGGCCCAGATGATTAATTCTCAGTCTTTTGCCAACTCAATTAACTCTTTTTTTAGAACCAACCAGCTCTCGGCTATTCTGGATCAGACTAATCCCTTGTCGGAGCTGGACCTTTTAAGAAGGGTTACTGTTATTGGCCCCGGTGGTTTGACCAGAGAGAGGGCTTCTTTTTCGATCAGAGATATTCATGGTTCCCAATATGGGCGTGTTTGCCCGGTCCGGTCCCCGGAGGGAATTAATATCGGCCTGGTTACTTATTTGGCTTTGTTTGCTAGGGTTAATCAGTATGGCTTTCTTGAAGCTCCTTATCGGGTGGTAAAGAAAGTAAAGATCGGCAAAAGGACCAGGATGAAAGTTACGGATGAAGTTGTCTATCTTTCTGCCGATGATGAGGAAGACCGTTATATCACCCATCTGGGGATAAAGATAAATAGTCAAGGTTATCTCGAGGAAAAGTGGGTTCCGGTAAGGTATGGGGGCGACTTTTTCGAAGCTTCGGCAAGTAAAGTGGAGCTAATTGATTATGTTTCCCAGGAAGTCGTAGGCACTTCCGCTTCCCTGATCCCTTTCATTGCCCATGATGAGCCCCAGAGAGCCCTAATGGGTTCGCACATGCAGTGCCAGGCGGTTCCCTTGGTTAATCCTCAATCACCAATTGTGGGGACCGGGATGGAATCGGTGATCGCGGAATCAATGGGCAGGGTTATTCGGGCAGAGGAGTCGGGTAAAGTAATTTGTGTCGACAGCAAAAGAATAGTGATTCAGCCAAAGGATAAAAATAAAAAGAAAAAAATCTACCACTTGACCAAATTTAAAAGAACCAGTCCTTATGGTACTTGTTACAATCAGAAACCGATGGTTAGTGTTGGCGACTCTGTTGGAAAAGGAACACTTTTAGCCGATGGTCCGGCTACCGAGAACGGGGAGTTAGCTTTAGGTAGAAACCTGACCATTGCTTATTGCCAGTTTGAAGGCTTAGTTTATGAAGACGCGATTGTTATTTCAGATAAGCTAATAGAAGACGATGTTTTTACTTCTATTACCATTAATGAGTATGAGGCTCAGATAGTTGATACCAAATTAGGTCCGGAAGAAATTACCAGAGATATTCCTAACGTTGCCGAGCCGGATTTGTCTAAGCTGACTCAAGAAGGAATTGTTATGATTGGTGCCAAAGTGGGCCCAAATGATATCTTGGTTGGTAAAGTTGAACCTAAGGGTGAGAAAGAGCTTAGTGCCGAGGAAAGATTGTTGAGAGCTATTTTTGGTGATAAAGCCAGAGAGGTAAAGGATACTAGTCTTAAGGTTCCTCATGGTGAAGGAGGAATTGTGATTGACATTAACATTTTAGATCGGGAAAAAGGCGATGAGTTGGATCCTGGAGTTAATAAGGTAGTAAAAGTTACTGTCGCTCAGTTGCGCCGGATCAAAGAGGGAGATAAGTTAGCCGGGAGACATGGCAATAAAGGAGTTGTTTCCAGAATTGTTCCCCAGGAAGATATGCCTTATTTGGAAGATGGCACTCCGGTAGATATTATTATTTCACCCCTCTCGGTTATTGCCAGAATGAACCTGGGTCAGATTTTGGAGATGCATCTTGGCTGGGCAGGTGAAAAATTGGGTCAAAAATATGCTTTGCCGGTTTTTGAGAGAGTTCCGGAAGAATTCTTTCAAGAACTTCTCCAAAAAGCGGGTTTGCCCGTTAGCGGTAAAAAGAGACTTTTTAACGGTCGGACCGGCCAACCTTACGACCAGGAGGTGGCAATTGGCTGTGCCTATATTATGAAATTGACTCATATGGTAGACGATAAAGTTCACGCCCGTTCTACCGGACCCTACTCGTTAGTAACTCAGCAGCCTCTTGGCGGTAAAGCGAGAATGGGAGGACAAAGGTTGGGAGAAATGGAAGTTTGGGCCTTGGAGGCC
>JAHJSD010000029.1 GCA_018830585.1 Patescibacteria group bacterium | reverse complement strand
GAGATGCCTTTGGTCGAAGACCTTTACAAAGTCTTAATCGGCATGGAAGAGGAAAGGGCCTCCAAATTAGCCGCTTCCGTGGAAAGGTTTATCAAGGGATCTTTCGCCGGATTGTTTAACTCCCAGACCAATATCGACATTAAAAACAGATTCGTTGTTTTCGGTATCCGCGATTTGGAAGAAGAGTTAAGGCCGCTGGCAATGCACATTATCCTTGATTTTATCTGGAACAAGATCAGAAAAGAGCTGAAAAAGCGGATTTTGGTCGTTGACGAAGCCTGGTATTTGATGAAATATCCCGATTCGGCCAAATTCCTTTACGGGCTGGTTAAAAGGGCCAGAAAATATTATCTTGGGGTAACGACAATCACCCAGGATGTCGATGACTTTTTGGGATCCCAATACGGCGGGGCGATTATTAAAAACTCCTCAATCCATGTTTTGCTCAAACAGCATCCGGCGGCAATCGATCAGATCGGAGAAATATTTTATCTTTCCGAAGGGGAAAAACAATTGCTTTTAGGCGCCGATATCGGCGAAGGGATCTTTTTCGCCGGCCGGAACCACGTGGCTATTCAAGTGATCGCCTCACCGGAAGAGCATAGACTGATCACCTCCAACCCGGAAGAAATTCTAAAAATGAAGGCTGACTTGGAAAAAGAAACCGGCTATCTTTCTCCTCTTGCCAAACCCGAACCGGCGGCGGTCGAAACCGAGCCGTTTAAACCGAAATTTCCAACCCAGACAGCAGATATTCCTAAAACCAAGCCGGAGTTAAATAAACAGCCTCTTTCGGAAATAGGAACCAAAAACAAGCCGGTAGAAACACCTCCGGCAAAGACCGAAGCCCCTATTCTTGAACCGCAGTTCGCTCCTAAACCGGCGGAAGAATCCCCTGCCCCGGCTCCAAACGAGGCTTTAAAAACAGGCAAGGATGTTGTCAAACCAAGCCCTGCCAGTCCTGTTGGTCAAGTTTTTCCAAAACAGGATCTTCCTACCCAACCGGAACCGGCGGAAAATAACGCCGGTCCGACCAAACCGGCTTTGGGCAATATTGAACTGCCGAAAAAAACCGATTTTTAAAGAAAACCCAAAACGCCAAACAAATTAAAAATATCCAAAAGTCAAAAAACTATCTTGAAGAAAAGCCAAGTTCAAAAACAAAGGATAAGATAATAATTTATTTGGATCTTCTCGACTCGAGTTTACCCTGAGTTTATCGAAGGGCTCGAAGAATAAATATCCGGATGGTTGGTCATCCTGAACGAAGGTGAAGGATTCCCTTATAGAAAGCAAAGTGTCAACGATTGGGGGATTCTTCGCTACGCCCCGGTACGGGGCTCTGCTCAGAATGACGTAGGAGCGAAGGTTCTTCCCCCGACGTTACCTCGGGGAAAGAACCTATCAAAGGGTAATGGTTAAATTGTCAAATTGTTAAACTGATAAAAGAGTTTTCCGAAGAGTCCGGAAGGTAAAAGGGTCCGATTGCTTGTCCCTAATTCTTAAATCTTAAATCAATGTTTAATGATAAATGAATAAATGAGTAAAGGTCGCCTTCCGTCTCTCCACTCTTTGCCCCTGTTGTGTTAAAGTATCGTTATGGCAAACATTCCTCGGGGAAGACCGTCAGAGACCGAAGTCGACACCGAACCAAAGAGAGGAGGCCTTTTTGCCGAAATTCGCGAGCAAACGTTCTCCCAAACGGCAGTCAACAACACTTCCCGCTTTTTTTTCGCCTTAGCTTCACAGATCCAGCCGCAAGCCAATGATAAAGAAGCGGCGGAAAAATTAGGCATCAGTTTGGACCAATTAAACCAATTGGTGGCAAAAATGGAAGCTTCTTTCGGCGTCGGCCGGGAGAGAGGAGAAAGCTTAGCCCGGTTTTTTCTGAAAGCGGGCAATTTTTTCAGAGAAGACTCCCCGATTGCCGGAGAAAATATCGGAGAGAAATTAGATCAAAGCTCTGTCCCGGAGAACATCAACTCAATGGTCGCCGCCCTGGAAAAGAGGGAAGAACAAGTCAAGGCCATTAGGGCCAATTCCGAAAGACTATTGAAATCTTACGATGTCAAAGGAAGCGAAGCCAGCAAAATCGTCAACTCCTGGTTAAGTCAACAAACCAAAATTTTAGAGCAAACAGTCAGAGAACAACAAGGCATTATTCTTTCTCCTGCCCTTGCTGAAGAGTTGTCGATTGAAGTTTTATTAGAAAGCAAGGAAAAACTGAGAGAAAGATTGTCTTCACTCGGCTTGCCGAAACCGTCCGAAACAAACTCCTTGGTTGAAAAAATCAGTCAACAAGCCGAAACACTATTGGCCGGTTCTATAGCAACCAAACGTATAACGGAAAAGCTTACCGGTCTTGGATTGACTCCGGAAACAGCCGCTCCGATAACCAAACAAGCAATCGCTCAAGGTAAAAAAAGACTATCACAAGCTTTGGCTGACAACGGAATCAGATTGACTCCGGAACAAGAAAGGCTGGTAATCCCCAAACTGATGGTTAATAACCAGGAAGCATTGGCAGAAGTTACTGCACGAGTAAATGAACTGGCAAAAGCGGTTTTAACCGAAGTTGCCGCGAATCAGCTATCGGCGGCAACCGCCAAAATAATAGCCACAGAAACGCTTTTGTCCCGACTCCAGCAAGAACAGCCTCAGCTTTCAAAACATCAGTTAAGACCGCTGGTGACCAGTCAAATCGATAGAGAAATCGCTGCCGCCGGACAAAAGTTAAAACAAAAAGGGATCAGCGCCACTCCGGAGCAAGTGGCGATTTTAGTTGCCAACCGGGTTACCGGAGAAAGAAAAGCCCCGGAAACAGTCGCCGTTAAACCAACCCCGACCCAGCAAAGAACAATCAGACAAACATTGGCTAAAGTAAGGCCAGAAGATTTGACCCGGGAAATCGCCGCCATTGTCGCCGCCCAGGCCCCAAGCCAAGCAATCGAGGCCAGAGAAGCGGCGGTCAAGGCGGTTTCTTCCGCTTTGAAATCCTCGCCTCAAATTCCGATTGACCAGCTTCAGGACACTGCCGACAGGTTGGTTGAGGAAAAAACCGCCCAGGTAAAAAAGTTTTTCTCCGGCCAGGGAGTTCCTTTAAAAGGTTTAAGAGACGAGACCGGTATCCATCAGGCTATCGCCGGAAACGCGACAGAATTGAGAAAAACGGTTAAACAACAGGTCGAACCAGCTCGGCAAGATCCTTTCATGAAAACAATAGGCGAAGCCAGCGCTCTTTCTATGGTTGCCCAGGCAACGGCGGCAAAAACAGGCGTTAGTTTTAGAGCCAATTGGGAAGAAGCGCGAAAAAAAGCCGATATTGAAGCAGTCGAGCAAGTAGTCGCCGAACTAACAGGAAAATACCGGGTAGCGCCGCGGTTGGCGGCCGACCAGGCTAAACACGCGATAGAAGAGACAAAGAAAAAGGTTAGAGACGTTTTAGCCGAAAGAGGCATCAATCCCCCGCCAGGACAAATCGATGTCTTAGTAACCCAGTCGATAGCGGGAAAATCGTATCCTATATTAGAGACACTTAAGCAGATGTCGCTGACCTCGGACCAAAGAGAAATCAGCTGGGGCGTGGTCGCTTCCACCGACCCGAAGTTTTTGGCGGCAAAAACCGCGGTAGCGGAAGAGATCAGACCGGTTTTGGCAGAAATGGTCCAGACGGTTGAAGCCAAATCAATCACCGAAGCCCAAAGCCTAAGAATCGCCGAAGAAGTGGCCGTAGTTTTAATCGGCGCTAAAGAGGTTCAAGGGTTGGATCCGAAGGAATTGGAATTCTACGGAGCGGGCGACAAGGTTTCTTTAGTCCTAGCTTCAAACCAGGTTAGATTAACAGAACCAATAAAGGTTCAGAGTTTGATCCAAGCGGCGGCGCCGACGTTAGCCAAAGTTCACTTGCCAGCAGAAACACTACCCTACTCGGAAATGAACTTTATCAGAGAAATCGAAAAAAAGTTCCAAACAGATCTGGAAAACCTGAGCATTACTGCTGTTTTTAATTTAGAAATCAGAGAGCAATTGGAAAGATATCTTCAAAACAGGGGTTTTAACACTGAAGAAGAAGCGGTCCAAAGAGGGATCAGAGCAATAGCTTTTGCTATCACCCAGCCGGAGACAGACGGTTCTAATCTGGCCCGAACAACGGCGGTGTTGATTGACCCGGAAAAGGAAATTTTCAGAAGTCCTTTGGAAACAGTGGTTATCCCCCAAGACCCGAACGAAGGCGCCAACCAGTTTAATTTGACCAACAATCCGAGTTTGGGGATGGCTTTTGCCATGGAAGTGTCCAGACTGCCCCCGGACCAGCTACAAGCGCTGCAACAAGACTTGTATGTTTTTATCGAATACGCCGGCCCGGAAAGAATCAACCAAGACCCGTTTTTGCTTAATGTCCAAAACCAGCACGATATTATCGAAGCGGTTTACCAAAGCCCGCTTTACCAAGTAGCCGCGCCGATTATTGAGTGGGCCGGCAAGATCGCCAAGAGTGAAATTGTCCAAAGATTGGCTCAAACCACTATCGGTAAAGCGGTAAAGGGATTCGGAGAAAAAATAATCAGCTGGGGAGTGGAACAAGCGGCCAAAAGGGTCGCTTTGGAAGGAGCCAAACAAGCGGTCCAGTCAATCGCTCTGCAGGGCGCTACCGCTTCAATCGCGGCCGCTTTAGGTATCCCCACTGCCGGACTCAGTCTGGCGATCTGGGTTGGCATCGAGGCGCTCAAAATAGGCGCTAAAGTACTGAAAAAAGCGTTCGGAGTCATCAGCAGAGTCGCCGAAATGACCGGCATTCCCAGCACTGTCAGGAGTGTGGCCGACACTCTGACTTTAGGCATTATGCCGGAACTAAGCAACCTGCTTTCAAAAATTCCCTTAATCGGAAAAGCCGCGGCTCGGTTTGCTTCCAGCCTTTTTTACGGCCTTAGCGGAATGACGATGGCCGGCGCCGGAGCGGCATTACTAGTCGCCTTCCTGTTTGTTTTTCCGTTTTTAACCCTAAGAAACGCCAGCAGAATCAGGAAAAATCAGATCAGCACTTTGGTAATCGGCGGTAGAGGCGGAGGCTGGATCTCCTCGGAAGGCTTCCCGACCGAAATTATCGAAGTACCGATCAATGCGGCCAATTGCGAAGGTTTGGCCGGAGACGCCAGGAAAGCCTGTTTGATCACTTTGGTGGCCCAAAACTGCGTCGGCGGGATGGTCAACAGCCCGGCAGCAATCAACGCTTTAAGAGAATGCGTTTTTAACCTTCAGCAAGGGGAGCAGCTAAGAAACGAATTTTCCACTAACGAGCTTAATTATATGTTAGACATGTTTGAATTTTCTGTTAATAATTTCAGAAACCTTCAGTGCGTCGGCTTTAAAAGAGGGGTGGAAATGTCTCTGCCCGATGCCGGCAACGCTAAAGATTTTGCCAACCCGAACAATATTAGTCCCTGTTATCTGGTTATCGATCCCAATCCGGAAACACCAATAAACGAAGGCGTTCAATCCGGAGACAACGCTGTTTGGACCGGCAGCACTTACGGCCATATCGCCATGGTGCTTCAAGTCGGCGAAGGTACGGTTCTGTTAGCCCAAGCCTGGGGAGAAAGCGGCAGGATCAATACCACCAGCCTTCAAACCGTCAGTGTTAGCCAGTTTATCCGTTGTCCTTAAAAAAATGGAAAAAATAACCAAAATCTTCCGGTTTTTAAAACAATACCAGCTGATATTGTTGTTAGTTTTGATCGTTATTTTCATGGCCGCTTACAGAGTTTTAGGGTCTAAACAGACCGAAAAAGAAACAGAAGAAATCTCCCCCACTCCGACACCGACGACAATGCCGCAGGCAGTTTCCGGCGGCGGCAGAGGGATGACCGAGAAAGTCTTTGTTCAGGATTTATTAGAAAAGTTTCCCCTAACCCCGGCGCTCCCCTACCAGGGTAAGGATTTTGCCATTCTTTACACCGAAGCGCTGTCCTTGAAAGTAACTTTAAACATGCCGGATACTGCCACCAACAGACAAAAAGTTTTAGATTGGATTAAAGAACAAGGGGTGGATCCACAAACGCATAATATCAGCTGGGAATGAGTCTTATAAGACTCATGACAAGATTCTAAAGATCGACTCTGACCGGCATGATCAAATGTAGATAGGAAGGATCGGCAGGGATTTTAAACACTCCCGGAGCTAAATTTTCGGTCAGTTCCAAAACAATTTCTTTTTCGGTATTGGGAACGGCACTGAGAAAATCCAAAACAAAGCGGAAATTGAAAGCGATCCGCAAACCCTCCCCTACTACTTTAGCCTCGATTTCTGTTTTGTTTTCTCCGACACTGGGGGCATTGGCGGAAACAACCACCGATCCTTCTTTGATTTCTAATTTGACAATGTTTGAAGACCCTCTGGCAAAAACAGAAGCAGTTTTAATTGCTTGCAACAACTCTTCTCTACCCAAGGTCACTTTGGTCTTGGCTTCTTTGGGAATGATTTTCTGGTAGTCGGGAAAGTTTCCTTCTATCAGTCTTGAAGCTAACTGAAGCTCTTCTAAAACAAGAACCACCTGGTTGCCGTCGGCGGTTAAACCTAATTTAATTTCTTCCTTATTATCGGCTAAATGAGTAATTTCCGTCAGGCTGCGGCAGGGGATAAGAAAGCTGACCGAATCGGTCTCTTTTTTCATCTTTACCTTAATACCGGAAACGTCTTTTAAAGAAAGCCTATAGCCGTCGGTAGCGACCATCCGGTAACCGTCTTTGGTAAACTGCCAGTTGATTGCTTCCAAAACCGGCCTGGTATCGTCGCTGGCGGCGGCAAAACCGACCTTAGCAACCGCTTCGGATAAGCTTTCTTTTGGCAACGAAAAAATCTCGTCTTGGTTAATCTGCGGAATTTTAGGAAATTCTTTACCGTCCATACCGGCGAAAGAACTTTCACCGCCGACAGAAACAATCTTAACCTGGATTTTTTTGCCGCTTTCCAAAGTGATTTTCCCCGGAGAAAGATAAGAGATAAACTCGGTCAAATCTTTGGCCGGCAAAGCCATCTGGCCGGGCTCGGTCACTTTAGCGCCTAACCAATACTGGATACCGATTTCTAAATTTGTCGCCGCTAAACAAAGTTTATTGTCCTCCTGAGCGGAAAAAAGAATACTGGACAGAATCGGCAGCTGGGGTCTGGCAGCGACAAATCTGGAAACGATTGACAAGGCTTTGTTTAAATCTTCCTGCAACAGCTCTAATTTCATTTTAAAAAGTTTTTATACCTGAACCAAAAAAACTACGGGTTTAACCACGGGACTCCATTTCGAATAATCACGATACTGGATCGAAATACTATCAAATCTTATCTTTTTGGGTTTAATATGTCAATACAAAAATTCAAAGTTAAAAATGAAAAGTTAAAAATTAGAAATTGGGAAAAAAGAATTTCTCGACTCCTTCAACAAAACCTCAGTGCCAGAACCGTTCCCTTGTTCATCATTCCGATCCCGGATCGAAGTACCCGATTGGGGTTTTCTCTTTCTTAGAATAAGACTAATGAGACTAATAAGGGAAAATAGGTGTTTATCATTGAAACTCCGAGAGGAACCCCCTTTTTTTATTAAAAGTTGTGTAAGAATAGAGTAATCCACAATACTGACTATATTAATAAGTAAGTTATAGAAGATAGTAGTAGTTTTAGTAGAGAAGGTTGATAAGTGGAAAACCTAATCTGGGCTGATCTTGACTTTGCGGTGGAGAACCGATGTTTTCAACATTTTTCACCGAAAGTTTTTGATAAATTTAAATAGATATCCGATAGTTCTGAAGCTGAATTCGGGTTATGGGAAGTGGGAAAAAGCTTATTTTAGTGGAGAAAATTGTGGATAAGTTTAAGGAGATTGTGGATTTCATGAATAGATCATTTTCCTGGCTTCAATAATCTGGTGTCTGATTTGTTGATTTGTGGAAAAAAGCCGGTCGATTTTTTCCTCGGCGTGCATAATGGTGGTGTGGTCTTTGCCTCCCAGAATTGAGCCGACTTGCTCTAAGGGCAGCTGCAATTCTTTTCTAAGCAGGTAGGCGGCAATGTGGCGGGCGGTGGCAATATTTTTTTTACGGCAGGATCCTTTGATTTCCGAAGTTTTCACCTGATATTGCTTGGCCACCACCGAAATGATCCGGCGGTGGGAAACTTTTTTATGATTGTCGTTTTTCTTGATCCCGAAAAAGGTTCTGACAAAAGAGAGATCCGGAATCTGTTTTTGGGCTGAGGATTGGGCAATAATTTGAATCAAGGAGCCTTCTAACTCCCTGGCGTTGGATTCGATTGTTTCGGCAATGAAAGTGATCGCGTTTTCAGACAAGCTGACCCCTCTTTGTTCCGCTTTTTGCTTTAAAATAGCCACTCTCATTTCAAAATCCGGCGATTGGATATCTACTGTCAGGCCGCCCATAAATCTGGAAGTAAGCCGGTCTTTTAAAGGCTGGATCTCTTCCGGTTTCCGGTCCGAGGTTAAAATGATTTGCTTGCCGGATAAATGGAGAGAATTGAAAGTGTGAAAGAATTCATCCTGGATGTATTCTTTGCCGCCGATAAATTGGATGTCGTCGACGATCAGGATGTCTACTTTCCGGTATTTTTGCTTGAATTTGTTGATGGTTTTTTCTTTTAAAGAGGAAATCAGATCACTGCCGAAAGTTTCAGCGGAAGCGTAAAGGATCTTCCAGTCGGGACGGGCATTGGTCAGCTCGTGGCCGATTGCTTGAATCAGATGGGTTTTGCCGACGCCGACTCCGCCCCAGACAAAAAATGGATTATAGGTGATACCCGGGCTTTTGACGATTCCCTGAGCGGCGGCAAAAGCGAAATGGTTGGCATCGCCGACAACGAAATTTTTAAAAGTGAAATTAGGGGAAAGACCGGAAGATTTGTTTTGAGTTAAAAATTGGTGGTTGGCCAAAATAGTATTGGCGGATTTTTTAACTAAATTAAAAAGAGGACCGGTTTCCTGCGGCTCTTTGGACTTGATTTTTTCGATCATAAAAGACAAGGAGACATTGTCTCCGGTTTGACGGTCAATGGCGGCTTTAACTAAGCTGTAGTAACGTTTTTCGATCAGATCGGCCAAGTAGGGATTGGGACAGCTGATGGTGGCGACGCTGTTTTGGTATTCTTTAAGATCTGTGTTGGCAAACAAAGTCTGAAAGATGGTTTTGCTTAAAGAAAGTTTTAGTTCCGATAAAACGCTTTGCCAAAGAGAGTTTAAATCTTTCATTGGAACATTGATTAGAAAAGATACCTAAAAATAGGAAAAAAGATAACTCCAAACGAGGGCAGAAACAACTGCTTAGAGCAAGAGTTATTAACATTATAAAAACTTTTTCCACAAGAGACAAGGGGGATAAAATTCAAAATTCAAATTGCTCTATTGCTCTATTGTTGAATTGCTAAATTGACAAAACGAATAAATGTTGGTTATTTCCGTCATTCTGAGCGGAGAGAGAGCCGGTACTGTCCTTGGGAACCGGCAAATAACCAACACCCCCGAGGTGTCTGCGGATTTTTACCTCGGGGGTGAATGACGGGAAGGCGGAAAATTATTAGAAGAGTTTCTCGATTCAAGTTTACCCTGAGTCTACCGAAGGGCTCGAAAGATAAAAACTTACTTTATTGTTCGAGCCTGCCTGCCGGCAGGCAGGCTTGTCGAGAACCGAGCCATACTCGGCCGAGAACTGCCTTTTAATAAATCTTCTCGACTCACTCGAAAGATAATTAAAAAACAGCTAAACTGTCAAATTACAATGTCAATATAACTGACCCGATCGGTACCTTTATCTTGACGCTTTAACGAACCAGTTTCAAAAATAGCTATTCTTGTCATTCTGAACTTGTGTTGTCATCCTGAACTTTTACCCCGTCGCATGATTGGGGTGATTCAGGATCTATGCAGACTCCATGTCACAACAGTCATCCGACGTTGCGTGGCGACAGTCATACGGTATCGCGTGGAGCCCGGAATGACGGTAAGATGGTGTTTTGAAACAAGTTCAATAAAAGTCTGTCCAAAGAGGTGGGCTCGTTTCGTTACCAGTCGAGCAGGTGAAGGATGGCAGGGTGAGTTATAAATGTGAAGTCAGGAAGATTATAAGTTGATGATTTAGACTTTTTTAAGGGAGGGGATCGAGGTTTTGATATTACCAAGGATATATTCTGCGTCTACGTGGCTGTTCGGCTGGATGAACTTGATTTGAAATGCGGACCGGAAGACCGTTCTTGGGTTCAAAAACAACTGAAGCCCCTTGGCCCTCTAAGGCAACTACTTTTCTGGTAGCCCAAGGAGAATTAGTGGCGGTTACTTTACCGGTGGTGACAGTATCACCTTTTAACATATGGGGCTTTACTCTGATTACTGTTAAAGGAATTCTTCCCGATGATTCAACGTAGCCTCCTCGCACAAGTTCCTCTTGAAAATCAGGGTCATGATACCAGGTTCCGTCTGTTCTTTGACGATCAACTCTTAAACAGTTGGCCATTTTTTTGAAAGCTTGTTAAATAATGTAATTTGGAAATATTATAACACTTGTTTTGATTTGCGTTTGGGATAATTAAAAGAATTTTTAGTCCGCCTTCGCGAAAATCCCAAAGGGATCCCTTTGGGTGGGACCGAGGCCTATTCCGCCTTCGCTAAGCCTGCCTGCTCGCCTCGCTGAACGGTTGAAGCGGACCGGCAGGCAGGGCTACGGAAGGACAAGGCAGTTCTCGATCTTCAATTTTTGGCAACGTTTTTTCTATAGGCGTTTTGGTTGCTGGGTATACGGAAAAGGCCCGTGGCTTACTGTCACCTGAGTCGTTCCATTTCTCTCTCTGGTGGACCAAGTAACACGCGATCCCACTTCTTCCAACACTACTCGTAAGTGACTTATGGGTTGACCCTGAGGGAAAAGGAAGCGAGTTTTTTCTACTGGTCTCAATCCGGAAGTTTCGGAAGCGGCTATTTGTGAGGGATTGATTATAACAGTGGTTCTTCTATTGTCTGTAAAGGCTCCGATCATTCCTGCAGGTTGTCTCTGGGCTGAGGTAATAAAGACTTCTTCGTCCTTGGGATTTTCGCCCCCGCGGTCATTTGTAGGGAAATGAGTTTCTATTACCTTTCCTACCATATTCTTTTGAAGAAAAGATTTATCAAATTAATCGGACAAATTATAACATGGGGAACAGGCGTGTCAAGTTATAAGATAGAGATTTTAAATTAAAAATGGCTAAATTGTTAGAAGAATTTCTCGACTCATCGGACTGGCTCAAAAGATAAATAGTCGTATTGTTATACTGCCAAGCAGGATTGTTCTTGCGTCATCCTGAGCGAAGCCCTGTACCGCACCTGTCATGTGCCCTACGTGGTACTGTGGTGGTACGGGGGAATTCCTAATGACGAAGGATCCCCGCCCGCATTGCCTGACGGCTCTCGCCCGCTAACGCCTGAGCATAGCGATGGCGAGCAGGCAGCGTCTGGCGGGCGCGGCCCTTTGGAAAGGGAAAGTGGTAGAGATTGGGGGATTCTTCCCCGCCAGCAACTGCGTAGCTTTGGGCGGGTCAGAATGACGAGAAAGCGAAAAGCTAAAAATTAGGGGGCAAGAATTTCTCGACTCAAGTTTACCCTGAGTTTATCGAAGGGCTCGAAAGATAAAGGGCTTTGGTCTGTTTTCCTAATTCCTAGTTACTAATGCCTAATGTTTAATGATAAATGATAAATAGTTAACTCTTTATCCTATGCTATAATCACCAGAGATATGCCTAAACGAACTTATCAGCCGAAAAAGAAAAAAAGGCAGAAAAAACACGGTTTTTTAAAACGGATGAAAACCTCGGCCGGCCGAAATATTTTGAAAGCAAGAAGGGCCAGGGGTAGAAAAAAACTGACGGTTTCAAGTGAAAAGAAAATCAAGCGGCTTAAAAAGAGGTAACTTAATAAATTTCTAATTCCTAATTGATCTAATCCCGAAGGGATCCCTTTAGGATTAACCTAAACAAATCCCAAAGGTCAAGTTTTTTTGGAATTTATATCTTGATATTTGAAATTTATTTGCCTGCCCCGTAGCGATCTCGCTCTGCTTTGGGGTAATGTGGACTTTGATTTTTTGGTATTTTATTGAGATTATTAATCTCAATTTCCTATGGCTTTGCCGACGAAGTACCGTTTAAAAAATAGAAAAGAGTTCGATTCAGTTAAAAAAAAAGGCAGATTGGCAAGCGGGCCTTTTTTTTCAATGCTGGTTTTTAGGGATAAAACCGAAGAACCGGCTAAATTTGGCTTTGTGGTCAGCAAGAAGATTGATAAAAGAGCGGTAGTGAGGAATAAAATAAGACGGCTTTTGTCGGCGGCGGTAATGGAAGTCGCGGCAAAAGCGCCGGCCGGGCTTAAGATTGTTCTTTTGGCAAAGCATCCGATAAAAGAAGCTAATTTGGCCGAAATGAAACAGTCTTTAAAAAGCTTAGCGGAGAATCTTCGGTAAATATGCGGAGATAAAATCTTTAACAGGGATGGCTTCGAGATAAAAGTCTGAAACAAATGCTTAATTTTTAAATGCGAAATGATTAAATAAAAAGATGTGGCACACCCTTTTATACCAACCTTTAGTTAACGGACTGATCGCTTTTTACAAGCTTTTTGACAACTTAGGCTGGGCGATCATCAACTTCACCATGGTGATCCGGATTCTGCTTTTGCCTTTGACGCTGCCGGCTTTGAAAGCGGCTCAGAAAATGAAAGCTTTGGGACCGAAATTGGGAAAATTGAAGCAGAAATACAAAGGCAACGCTCAAAAGTTGGCGGCGGCCCAGATGGAGCTTTACCGTTCGGCGGGGATAAAACCTTTATCCGGCTTATTGCCCCAGATTATCCAAATTGTCATTTTAATCGCTCTTTTCCAGGCTTTCAGGCAGGTTTTGGGCAACGGCAGTTCGGTTGAGGAGTTAAACAAGCTGCTTTATCCTTTTTTGAGATTTCCGGCCGAGGCTAAGCTGAAGTTGAATTTTTTCTATTTGACTTTGGATAAGCCGGACTTGATTGATTCGGTTAAAATAGCCGGCAAAAGTATCCCCGGCATATTTTTAATCCTTTCTGCTCTTTCCCAGTTCCTTTCGGCAAAAGCAATGATGCCGCTGAGCAAAAAACAGGAAAAGATTGCCGATAAGACCCCGGCAAAAACCGATGATTTTGCCGCGGCGATGCAGACTCAGTCGCTTTATGTTTTTCCTTTGATGACAATTTTAATCGGCTTCAGTTTTCCTTCCGGCTTGGTGCTTTACTGGCTGGTTTTTTCCTTGTTTAATTTGGTCCAACAGATTATAATCAGTCGCAAAAGAGGAAAATAAGGTGGCTAAAAAAACAGACCAGATCAAAGAATTGGCTCGGGAGTTGCTTGAAAAGATGGGCTATGCCCCGGAACTTTCGGTAACGGAAGATAAAGAGGGCGGATCTTTTAACGTAGCGATCAAAACCGATGATCCGGGCAGTCTGATCGGTTTTCACGGCAGAACCTTGTCTTCTTTCCAGCTGATTTTAGGACTGATGGTTTTTAGGAAGTTGGGTGGCTGGCAGAGGGTAATCGTTAACGTCAATGATTATAGACAGGAGCAGGAAGAGAGATTGAAGAATATCGCTTTAACCGCGGTGGAAAAGGTCAGACTTTCCGGGCGGCCGGTGGCTCTTTCTCCGATGAATCCGTTTGAACGAAGACAGGTTCACATCGCTCTGTCCGGCTTGGAGGAAGTGGAGACGATTTCCGAGGGGGAGGGTAGTTTTAGGCATGTGATGGTTGTGCCCAAGGGGAGTGTTGGGGCGGCGGCTGAAAAAGACGATTCGGCAGAAGATGTTTTGGACCGGCAAGAACAAGAGACAAAGGAAGAAAAAATTACTTCGGTTGATCCTTCTTCAGAGGAAGCTCCGGAAGAATAACTTCTTGGCTTGTTTAAGAATTCTCCTCGGTTGCTTCGACAAAGCCTTAGGATTATGAATCCTCCGACGGGCTCAAGATTATGAAGCTCATTCTATCGTTCGTCATCCTGAGCGAAGCCCTGTACCGCACCTGCCATGTACCCTACGTGGTACTATGGTGGTACGGGGGAATTCCTGATGACGAAGGATCCCCGCCCGCATCGCCTGACGGCTCTCGCCCGCTAACGCCTGAGCGTAGCGATGGCGAGCAGGCAGCGTCTGGCGGGCGCGGCCCTTGTGTAAGCAAATTGATAGTTCCATGGGGACCTGCCTGCCGGTTTACCCGCCGGTAGGAGGGCAGGCAGGTTCTTCGCTTCGCCCTGTACCGAATGGTACGGGGCTCCGCTCAGAATGACGGGGGGACGACCCAGGATCGAAATATTCTTCTCGGCCACGCTCGGATCTTCTCGACTCCCTCGACAAGATCGGGATTATAATTCGCTCGAAGAGTAAGGGTAAAAGAAGGGTGAATCCTTTAGACCATGGAAATTTATTTATCCTTCCCGGTTGATCCAGTTTTCCATGATTTTGAAGATAAGGCTTTCTTTTTTGTTTTTTTTCCAGTCTTCCAGAAGAATATTGACCGAAGTTCTGATGACATCGTTTTTATTGACCCGCTTGCCTTTTAAAGCTTTTTGCAAATCCAGGATAGCCAAATCAAAACTGCTGATTTCTTGCATGGGAAAGCGGTAAGTGACCGATTTGATTCCCTGTTCTTTTAGAGATTCGACCAATTTTTCAACCAAATCCTTTTGGTCGACCTTGGGTATTTGGCTTTGGCCGACCATTTGGCGCATGACATTGTCCACCAAAGGATTAAAACCCAACCGGGGAACAGGAGCCTGTTTTTTGTTTGCTTGCTTAGACATAAGAAGATCTTAGATTTTTTGATCCGGGTTTGTCAACGGGCAATATCTTTGATTATTTGCTCATTTAACATTTAGCATTAAACATTAGTTATTTATGATTTATGATTTATGATTTACGAATTTTCAACCCTTGACTTTTGAACCGTTTCGTCATTCTGACCCGCCCAAAGCTACGCAGTTGCTGGCGGGGAAGAATCCCCTTGTTATGGCAACTTGCTAATCCAGAGGGCCGCGCCCGCCATCGCTACCCGCCCAGAACTACGTAGCTGTTGGCGGGTTGCGGGCGGGGATCCTTCGTCATTAGGAATTCCCCCGTACCAGTCGGTACAGGGCTACGCTCAGGATGACGAGGGTGGTGGAATTGCTCGGGATAACGAGGAATATAATCCTACTTATCAACTTAACAATTTAGCAATGTAACAATAGAGCCATTTGACCTTTTATTTTTCGAGTGAGTCTTCGAATCGAGAAATTCTTCTAATAATTCAATCGCCTGCCTGCCGACAGGCAGGTTTGTCAACTTGACAACCTGTCTGACAATTTAATAGTTTAACTATTTGACAATCTAACCATTTAAGATTTATAAAGAAGTCTTTTGAAAGAATTTGGGGTAAAATCTAATCAGAATGGCGAGAATGAAGAGGTTTATTAATAAAAACGCTTATCGTATTTGCGCGGTTGCGGAGAAATTAACCGCCGGAGTTGTTTTGACCGGAGCGGAAGTTAAGGCGATCAGAACCCGGGGGATAGAGCTGAAAGACGCCATTGTCCGGATAAAAGACGGCGAGGCTTTTTTGGTCAACGCGGTGATCAATCCTTATCCTTTTGCCAGGATCGAAGACCAGCAGCCAAGCCGGGAAAGAAAGCTGCTTTTGAAAGAGAGCGAGATCAAAAGATTGATTAATGCGAAAAAAGCCAAATTGACAATTGTCGCCACCGCCTGCTATACTAAAGGCCGCTGGATTAAGATTGAGCTTGGAATAGGCAGAATAAAAAATAAAAGACAAAGAAAGCAGGATTTGATTGAAAGAGAAGCAGAGAGAAGATTGAGGCAAGGATTAACCCAGTAGTTTTGGATTTAGCCCCAAAATAGAGCAAAGCTCAGTTCGGGGTTGAAAATTTCGGATTTCTTGCGCTTTGCGCAAGCAAAGGGGATGACTAAGACTTGACAGAAAAAGCACTTTTAAAAACAGCAAGCGCTCATTGATCGGTTGAGCTTAAACAAGATCAAAAAAATATGCTGAAACTAAAAAATCAGCTTCGGCTTTTTTTGCGGTGACTAACCCGTTCGTTAATTTCGGACAGGGTTACGTTTTCGCTTAAGCTGAACATCCGCTTGTCTTTCGCCTGAGAGGATAAGTTGGGTGCCAACTATTCAGGCTGTTTTTTTAATTCTTGGTCGGGATTAAAAAAGAAATTTAGACCGTTTTTAGCTGAAGGTTTGGTTATTTTACTCAGCTAAATTAAACCAGAAATAATCTATGCTTGTAGACGTTTTTAAAGTATTTTTTTGGACCCCCGCTCACGGCGGGGCATCTCCACTAAATTAGCTGAAAGCTAAAAGCTAAAAGAAATTTAATACCTAACACGGGAATAGAGGGTTATTAAATACTTTGTTTCCGTCATTCTGACCCGCCCAAAGCTACGCAGTTGCTGGCGGGGAAGAATCCCCTAATCTCGGGCAACTTGCCTTTTAAAAGGGGATACTTCGTCATTAAGAATTCCTCAGGATGACGAGAGGGTGGAATGCCCTCCCCTTCCAGGCGGTACAGGGCTGCGCTCAGGATGACGAAGGGGGGGTTGTTCAGAATAACGACTAAGAAGGTAAAAGTTCACTGATTAAAAAGTTTAAGAAAAAAGATTTGTGGCAAACAAAAGACCGGTTTTGAAGGTAGAAAAAAGAGAGATATTTGGCAGAAAGGTAAAAAAGTTAAGAAAAGACGGTCTCTTGCCGGCGACGGTTTACGGCAAAAAAGTCAAATCCATCAGCGTTAAAGGCGATTTGAAGGAATTTGTCGCTCTTTTGGACCAGGTGGGAGAAACCGGCTTGGTTGATCTTAAAGTTAAAGGCGACAAAGAGGAAAAAGCGGTCTTGCTTAAAAATCCCCAGTACCATCCGGTCGGAGATCAATTAATCCATATCGATCTTCACCAGGTTGACTTGAGCGAAAAAGTAACCGTGGCGGTACCGGTTGAAATCACCGGCGAGGCTTTGGTAGTTAAAAGAGGAGAGGGTGTTTTGATTCATCAATTGACTGAGATTGAAGTTGAGGCTTTGCCTACCGACTTGCCGGAAAAATTTGTGGTTGATGTTTCCAAACTGGAAAAGGTGGATCAGACGATTACTGTTGCCGACCTTGGTATAGACACTAAGAAAATTTCTCCTCAGGTTGAAGAAACACAGGTAGTGGTTAAGATTGACCCTCTGGCTGAGGAAGAAGAGGAACCGGTGGCGGTGCCGGCTGAAGGCGAAGAAGCGGTCACAGAAGGAGAAGAGGGAAAAGCGGCTCCGTCGGCAGAAGCTAAAGAGCCGGTTGAGGGAGGAGAGCAAAAGAAAGAAGCTAAGGAAGAAAAGAAATAATAATGGTCTTAAACCAGCTGCATTTAGTCAACTTCCGCAATTGTTCGGACTTAGTCTTGGATTTTTCTTCAAAAGTCAATTTGATTGTCGGGCCGAACGCGATCGGCAAGACCAATATTTTAGAATCAATTTACCTATTGGCCACCGGCAACAGTTTTAAGGCGGTTAAAAACGAGGAGATGATCAGTTGGAGCTCGGATTTGAGCTTGGTGGAAGGAAAAGTAAACGGGGACAGTTTGAAAATTTCTTTGAGTAAAGAAAACAGCCGGATAGCCAAAAATTTTTGGATCAATAAGGTGAAAAAAACAAGGCGGCTGTTCTTGGAATCCTTTTTAGCGGTTGTTTTCAGGCCGGAAGAGATCAGGGTAGTTACCGGGTCTCCGAGTCGAAGAAGGGAGTTTTTAGATCAGATCCTTTCTCCTTTGGATTGGCGTTATTATCAGGCGCTACTCATTTACGAGAAAGCCTTGCGGCGGCGCAATTTGCTTTTGTTGAAAATTGCCGAAAGAGAGGCCAATGTTCAGGAACTTTTTTATTGGGATCAGACTTTGGTTAAAAACGGCGAGCTGATTAGGCAAAAAAGAGAAGAATTTTTTAATTTTGCCAACCTGTTTTTTAAAGATTTTCAAAAAGGCCGGTTGAAACACCTTTTCTGCCGTTATTGGCCCAGCCCGATCACCGCCGAGCTTTTAAATAAAAAAAGACAGGAGGAGTTGATTAAAAGAACTACGATAATCGGGCCGCACCGGGATGATTTTTCGATAATCAGTTCCGAGTTTAAAGTGGAGAATGCTAATTTGGGGCTTTGGGGATCCAGAGGCCAACAGAGATTGGCGGTTTTTGCCTTAAAATTGGCACAGCTTAATTATATTGAAGAACAGAAAAAGGAAAAGCCGGTGCTGTTGTTAGATGATATTTTTTCCGAACTGGATCGGCATAGCCGGGAGTTGGCCGTTTCTTTGTTGGGCGACTACCAATCTTTAGTGACTGCTTTGGAGGAACCGAAATCTCTTTCTTTGCCGTTTAAGACGATTGAGTTGGGGTGAAGAGGGCGAAGGACTGGGGTTCTCGGTTGTTTGGAAAAAATACGAAGACTATCAGTGTTTAGGGGTTGGAAGTTAGCGACGGCTTCTGGGAATGGGGACGAGTTCTCTTTTGTCGGCTGTATATCGATAACCTCTTTCAGCGAGGACGATTGCGTTGGCACCCGAAATGCGGGACATCGCCTTTAGTAACCTCGGGCCGTAGTCAATATCGATCGGCCGCTTTGTATAGGGATAACGGTCAGTGGTTAAGAGAAGTCGACTCCTTACCTTTTTTGGAAATTTTCCCCTTAATCCTCGGGCCAATTTCGGGTCGGTTTCCCGAAGCAAGCCCTGAACAGCGATGGAGTGGATACCCTCAGAGAGGGGGACAGGCCCTCTTTCTGGTCCAGGAAGACCGACGTGAGTGCAAGGGACCAGAGCGATTATCCCGGCCACTCTTTTGTCTTTAAGGGTATGTCTAAATCTTTTGGCGTTTCTGGGAGTGAACCTGTCTGGGCGGACATAGGGTTCGATTTGGTGATCTTCGATGAACTGTCGCCCCGTCGTTGGCTGAGAGAGTCCTTGAGCGGTTACTCTTATGTTGCAAAGATCGGGTCGGAGCATGGCAAGAGCATAGTGGACGCAACCACTATCGCCTTCTTTAATCCCTCTTTCTAAACAAAGGTCGACAGCTTGGCGGTACAGCTCGAAACCGGCGCGGACTCTGGCAAAAACATCTTTTTTGGCCATCGGGAGATTATCGCACGGATAGGCTATCTTTGCAATTTACAAGTTTCGCGTCATTGTCATCCTGAATTTATCTCAGGATCTGATTGTTGTTTAAACGATAAAGACAGATGCTGAAACACTCTTTCGCCTTTTGGGCTACAGAAGGGCAAGGCCCCAAAGGGATCCCTTAGGGACAAGTTCAGCATGACGAGCTATGTTTTTAACGCGAAACTTGTAAATTGGAATGACGAGCAGGACTGGAGGGGTGAGGTAGAAAAATCTGAAAACTGTTTCTTTACCCCTTTACATTTCCGATCGGAGCTAATTTGGCGATGGGCAGGCAAATGCCGGTTTTGCTGACCGCGTCAACGACATCATCGATATTTTTATAAGCAATGCCGGCTTCCTCGGCCAAGCCGGCGTAGGAGGCGGTTCTGATATAAATGCCTTTATTTTTTAATTCCTGTTCTAAGATTCTTCCCTGGACCATTTTTTTGGCCATTGATCTGGACATAGTTCTGCCGGAGCCGTGGCAGGTGGAGGAGAAGGTTAATTCTTCCGCTTTTTTAGTGCCTAACATCAAATAAGAGAAAGTTTCCATTGAACCACCAATTAGAACAGGCTGGCCTAACCTTCGGTATTTTTCCGGCAAGGCGGAATTGCCTGGTCCGAAGGCGCGGGTGGCTCCTTTGCGGTGGACTAAAAGCTGTTTTTTTGGGTTGCTGAAGTAGGCTTCTAGTTTAGCGATGTTGTGGGCGACGTCATAGATTAAGTCTAACCCCATTTCTTGATCGCTTTTTTTGAAAACTTTTTCAAAAACCTGGCGGATTTTGGCAGTTAAAACTTGGCGGTTGGCAAAAGCGTAGTTGGCAGCGCAAGCCATAGCGGAAAAATAGGCCTGGCCCTCTTTTGAATTTATCGGGGCGCAGGCTAATTGGCGGTCGGCTAACTTGATCCGGTATTTTTGGGCCACTGATCCGAATTTTTGAAGATAGTCGGTGGCGATTTGGTGACCGAATCCCCTGCTGCCGCAGTGGATCATAATGGCGATTTGGTCTTTTTTAAAAACGCCTAAGGTCTTTGCTTTGGCGGGGTCGAAAATTTCAATTACCTTTTGAACTTCTAAGTAGTGATTGCCGCTGCCTAAGCTGCCTAATTGCCTTTTGCCTCTTTCAAAGGCGAACGAAGAAACATCTTTAGGTTTGGCATTTGACATTTGACCTGATTCTTCACAAAAAAGTCGGTCTTCTTCCCGGCCGAAACCGTGGTCAATTACCCACTTGACTCCTTGGTTGGCCACAGCTTCAATTTCTTTTTGGTTGAGTTTAAGATTGCTTCTGCCGCCGACTCCGGCACCGGCGATAGAAAAAAGCTGGTCGACTAATTGCTCTATCTTTGGTTTTACTTCCTTTTCCTCGAGTTTGGTGGTGATCAGCCTGATGCCGCAATTGATGTCAAACCCGACGGCGCCGGGGGAAATGACCCCGTTTTGGTCCGGGTCAGTAGCAAAAACAGCCCCTACCGGAGCGCCGTAGCCCACATGAGTGTCAGGCATGGCCCAGACCGGTTCGACCACTCCGGGCAAAGCGGCGGTGTTGGCGAGTTGTTCCAAGACCTCGGACTCAACTTGGGGGATCAATTTTTTGGTGGCGATGATTTTTCCGGGAACCCGCATGCCCTTTTTAAACCCAAGGGGCAGTTCCCAAATTGTTGGGGAGATTTGCCGAAGAGGGAAATGACGCTGGTCCATTTTAAGTATAGTCTAACATTTTCTTGGGATAATCGGTTATCGTGGTTACCAAAGATAAAGAGGTGCAAGACCTTCGTCGGGCGTTGGTAGAAAATGGGATTAATTTTGATCTTGAAGCACTCATGGATTCCCGGATCAGAGATAGAGAAAGGGAGAAACTCGTTGTTTAATTGCATGGTCGAGAGCTTACTTCGTCTACCGCGGCCAGGATGGTTGATCGGGCTCAAGGCTGGTCTTTAAATCAGGTTGGCGAGCGCACCGGCGTCAGTGGAGAAGCGGTTAGAGGCAGTATTAAACCGGCCTTAATCTTTTGCAGCGGAATACCCGATCTTAGACATCCACCACAACGGTGGCTTGCCAGTTTTGACCGATTTTTTCTACTTTTAACCGGTGATAAGTGATCGCTTTGATTTCTACCAAGAGCAAGTCCGGATCATTAGGGATGGAGCATCCTTTTAGAATCGCCTTTAGATAGTACCGGCCGGGTTTGGTTTTAAGGCTGATTTTAAATCGGTTGGCCAAAAAAAGATCGGTATCTTTGATCAGGAGCAGTTTTGACAGGAAAAGATACATCAATTCGTTGATGTTTTTGGCGTTAAGGGAAAGCTCCTTCTCTTGGTTTGATTTGACGGTTTTAGCCTGAATTTGAGTGATTTTTCGCCCTGATTTAGCGAAAAGAAGAGGCAAACTTTTAGCCTTGACTCTAAAACCGGCTTCAGCGAATGTTTTCGGCCACCTTGACATTGTCTTGTTGAATAAATATAATATACCAAAACTTAGAACTAAAGCTAAGTTTTGCTTTTGTTTCGGATAGTTAGACGCAAAATATGAGAGAAATTCAGTTCCAAAAGTTCTTGATGGCAAGGTTGCTTTAGGGGAGCTGTCTCGTTAATGTGTCTGAACAACCGGAGAAAAAGCTCCGGTTTTTTGTTTGATTTTAACTCTTTTAATAATTAAGGAGCACTTTAACAATTTGTCAGATTAAGGTAGATAGCTTAATTTTAAATTTAAGTTGTCAACCGGGTGACCCGCCGGAATTCTTTCGCAAGAAAGATCAAGGCGGGAGAAAAAGTTTAGCAGTAAGGTAAATGGTGAATGCCTTGGCGGCAAGAGCCGATGAAGGACGCAGAAGGCGGCGAAACCCGCCGGTGAGGTGCCAACAACCGATGATCCGGCGATTTCCGAATGGGGAAACCCATCCCGACGCAAGTCGGGATACTGCGCCGTTTCGCTGCGAGCTCAAATGTTAGTCTCAAATATCAAATCTGATCTTAAATTTCAAAGCTTTTTCTGAATTAGATTTCAGACTTGAGCTTTATTTTTGACATTTGACTTTTGAGTTTTGAGTTCGATGCGAAGCGGCGTGGAGGGCACCCGGGGAACTGAAACATCTAAGTACCCGGAGGAAAAGAAAAAAAATATTGCTCGTGCTTTGCACGAGTTTGATTCCCCTAGTAGCGGTGAGCGAAAAGGGAGGAACCTAAACTTGCCTTGTGCATAGCACAAGGAAATTCATTAATTTAATTTTCTAATTTTCGATTCTCAATTTTCAAATGAATTTTCAATGCATTAATTTACAAAAATATACTTGAAATTCTTCTGTTTGAAAATTTAATTATTGTGACTTTGTTGGAAATTGAAAATTGTTAAATTGAAGATTTTTAAATGGATTTTCTCGTGCTGTGCATGAGGTGGGGGTTGTAGGGCTTTGCATTTCCCCGCAGGAAAAGTTAGAAGAATGCTCTGGAATGGGCAGCCATAGACGGTGAAAGCCCCGTATTTTAAAACTGACTACTGCGGCGCAGAGTTCCTGAGTACCTCGAGTAACATTGAGGGAATCCGGAGATACCATTTCTCCAAGGTTAAATACTCTTGTTGACCGATAGCGCATAGTACCGTAAGGGAAAGGTGAAAAGAACCCCGGGAGGGGAGTGAAATAGAACCTGAAACCATTTACTAACAAACAGAGAAAGCTTGTCCGTAGGACAAGAATTTTCAATAACCAATGATTAATTTTCAATAAATTCCCCAATGATTTAATTTTCAATTTGAAAAATTATTAAATTGGCTATTGGTTGAAAATTTGTAAATTGTAAATTGGAAATTCTCGCCCTGCGGGCGAGTGATCTCGTGCCTATTGAAAAATGAGCCGGCGAGTTCTCGTATGCGGCGAGCTTAACCGAGTCTGACTCGGGGAGGCGAAGCGAAAGCGACTGGTCTGAATGAGGCTGATAGTCGCATCCGGGAGACCCGAAACCGAGTGAGCTAACCATGGGCAGGGTGAGGATCGATGAAAATCGATCGGAAGCCCGAACCAGTAGGGGCTGCAATCCCTTTGGATGACCTGTGGTTAGAGGTAATATACCAATCGAACTCGGTGATAGCTGGTTCTCCTCGAAATATATTTAGGTATAGCGTCCAATGATTGATTAGGGGGGTAGAGCTACTGGATGAGCATTTGGGGAGCAATCCCCGGTGTCCAACCAAACTCCGAATACCCTAATTTTAAAAGGGCAGTCAGTCTGGCCGGGCTAAGCTGGTCAGGCGAAAGGGAAAGAACCCAGACTCTTGTCTAAGGTCCCTAAGTGCTTCCCCGATAAAATTGCTTTGCAATTTAGTCGGGGGTTGCTAAGTGGGAAAGGAAGTGATTCGTCGAAGACAGCCAGGAGGTTGGCTCAGAAGCAGCCATCCTTTAAAGAAAGCGTAACAGCTCACTGGTCGATTCCGACTTTACGTCGGAATTGGCGGATTGCGCCGAAAATGTAACGGGGCTTAAGCAGGCCACCGAAGACGGAGGCCCGACGTAACGTCGGGCGGTAGAGGAGCGTCCCATCCGCGGTGAAGTTTCGTTGTAAGACGGAGTGGAGCTGATGGGAGTGTGAATGCCGGCATAAGTAACTGCAAACTGGTGGGAATCCAGTTCATCGAATGCCTAAGGTTTCCAACGCAACGTTCGTCGGCGTTGGGTTAGGCGGGACCTAACATGAGGTCCGACATTATGTCGGGCGTAGTGGATGGAAAGCTGGTTAATATTCCAGCTCTCTTGTTATTTCGTTTTAATTCGGGGAGGGACGCATTTGGATAAGTTGGGCGGAGTAGTGAAATTGCTCCGTTGGACAGACAAGTTAGGAATGGTTGGAAAATCCGCCGTTCCGTTTTAAGGCGAGTCTGGGAAAGACTTTGGCATTAGCCGAAGGATTCAGCTGATTTCGGATGCCGAGAAAATCTTCGCGAATAGAAATAGCAGGACCCGTACCGCAAACCGAAACAGGTAGGCGGGTTGAGTAAACTAAGATGAGCGGGAGAAGGGAGGTCAAGGAACTCGGCAAAAAAGCTGGGCGTAACTTCGGGAGATGCCCTGCCCGACGCAAGTCGGGCCGCAGCTAAAGATTGTTCGGCGACTGTTTATCAAAAACACAGGTCTCTGCAAACCCGTAAGGGGATGTATAGGGGCTGAAGCCTGTCCGGTGCCGGAAGGTTAAGGGGAGGGGTCTTGTCCTTCGGACGAGAATTTTCAATTTCCAATTTTCAAATTTCAAACAAATCGCAATGTTCAATAATCAAGATTTTGATACTTGGATGTTGTTTGGTTTTTGTGATTTGCCTGCCTGCCGGCAGGCCCTGTACCAGACGGTACGGGGCAGGCAGGGATTTTGGAATTTCTCGTCCGGAGGATGAGCGCTCTGAACCGAAGCCCCGGTGAACGACGGCGGTAACTCTAACCGTCCAAAGGTAGCGAAGTCCATTGTCTGGTAAGTTCAGACCCGTATGAATGGCTTAACGACCGAACAACTGTCTCCGACCTTTCACCCGGTGAAATTGAAATACCGGTCAAGATGCCGGTTTGTAACGGCAGGACAGAAAGACCCCGTGGAGCTTTACTGAAACTTGGCATTGAGAAAGTTATTTTGACTGTCGAGGATAGGTGGGAGCCTTGTGCATAGCACAAGGAAATTCTAAATCCTAAGTTCGAAACTCGAAACAATATCTAAAATAATAATTTTCTAAATTTTAAACAATACCATTTGTTTAATTTTTAGGATTTTGAAAATTGGGATTTGTCCCAAAGGGAGCCCTTCGAGATTTAGTATTTCGTGCTTGGTGATTCGGATTTTCTCATGCTGTGCGCGAGGCGACAGTGGAATACCACCCTTCAAGATAGCAGACTCTAACTAACAGTTGCTGAAAGCGCAACTTGGGACAGTGTCTGGTTGTTAGTTTGGCTGGGGCAGCCGTCTGCTAAAAAGTAACGCGGACGCACAAAGGTTGGCTTAGTCCGGATGGAAATCGGACTGTAAGCGTAAAGGCATAAGCCAATTTGACTGCGAGACCGACGGGTCGAGCTCGTTGAATTTTAATGCAATTTTGTATTAAAAGGAGACGACCCGCCAACATTCTTTCGCAAGAAAGTTTGGGCGGGAGGTGTGAAAGCAGGTCTTAGTGATCCTCCTTGCCTTGTGGAATGGCGAGGGGCTTAACGGGTAAAAGTTACCCCGGGGATAACAGCGTGGTCGGGCCCGATAGTCCATATTGACGGCCCGGATCGCGACCTCAATATATCGGGGTCCCCTAGTAGTAATATTAGGGTGCTGTATAAATACTGGCTAATAACGGGGGAACCCTCTTGAGGTTCTAATTTTTAAATTAGAATTTTTATCAAAGGGCAATCCCGTGGGAAGTTTAACGGATAGTCGAAAATCAATCGTTGCTGGCTGTTTAGCCCAATGAAACAGAATTAAGACTACTTGTTTAACCCCGTAACGACTGATTCCCCTGACAGTTTTTGGGGAAGAGATAGGTTGCCTTTTCTCGTTAATTTGAGCGGGAAAAAATCATGGCACTTATCATACGCCAGCATCCAGACATTCCGTCGGGATGAAGAGATAGTCTAAACTTATTGGAAACAATGGGGAAAATGCGATGTCGACTTGGCGCATCCTGGCCCTGAAGAAGGGGCCAAGGGTTGGTCTGTTCGCCCATTAAAGCGCTGCGTTAGTTGGGTTCAGAACGTAAGTTACATTGCGTTCTACCGCAGTAATGCGGTATAATAAATCTGACTCATATCGGTGAACCCCGACCGGAATTTCCGAACAATTCCGAGGGCAACGCCGAGGGAAGACAAAGGTTGAATGAAAGAAATAGATAGGGCTTATATCGCCGGTTTTTTAGATGGAGATGGATGTATTATGCTTCAACTGATAAAGAGAGATGATTATCTTCTCGGTTATCAGATTAGAGCCAGCATCGTTTTCTATCAGAAAACGGAATATAAGAATTTCCTTTTCTGGTTAAAGAAGCAATTTGGTTTTGGTTATGTTCGAGATCGCAATGACGGTATTACTGAATATACTGTTGTTGGCTTTGAGGCGGTGAGGAAAGCTTTAATCTTGCTCTTGCCTTTTGTGAGGTTAAAAAAAGAGCAGGCAATTTTAGCTTTGGAGGTTATCAACGAAGCTCCGGGGAGTGGAAGAAAATACCAACCAAAATTGTTTCTAAAGCTGGCTGAAAAAGTCGATAAATTTGGCCAGCTTAATTACTCCAAAAAGAGAAAAAGAACTTCTAAACAAGTCTTAAACTATTTTAAGAAACACAACCTTTTGTCCCCGTAACGACTTCTCTTGGAGACCCAAGAGGGAGCCTAATCTTTCCCTGATGGGGAAAATCATAGATAGGCTAATACGTCAGCCCCCGACGATAAGTTGGGGTGAAGGCATAGTCTGTGCCAATTGTAAAATTGGAATATCACGCGTGAGACAGTTCGGACCATATCCGCCGTTACCGTACGATTCTTGAGGGAAGCTGACCATAGTACGAGAGGACCTGGTTGGGGGAACCTCTGGTGTGCCTGTTGTTTCGTCAGGAGCATCGCAGGGTAGCTACGTTCCCAAAGGATAACCGCTGAAAGCATCTCAAGCGGGAAGCCCATCCCAAGATAAGGAATCGTTGCCTTGTGCATAGCACAAGGAAATTCATTAATTTAATTTTCTAATTTTCGATTCTCAATTTTCAAATGAATTTTCAATGCATTAATTTACAAAAAGATACTTGAAATTCTTCTGTTTGAAAATTTAATTATTGTGACTTTGTTGGAAATTGAAAATTGTTAAATTGAAAATTTTTAAATGGATTTTCTCGTGCTCTGCATGAGGCGAGAGGTCCCCAGTAGACTACTGGGAAAAAGCGGGAGGTGGAAGATCGGTAACGATTTAAGCCAACCCGTATTTATCGACCGAACTAAACTTTTTCATTAAAAGCCTATTTTTAGGCGTGCCCGGTTGGCAACTTAAATTTGAAATTAAGAGTGGTGTAGTAATTTGGATCCTGTTTTGAAAATAGTAATGACAGGGTCCTTTTTGCGGAATAATAAATTAAGAAAGGAGAATATGAACAAAATATGCCAAAAAAAACAAAGAAAGATAAAGAACCTCAGACGATGGATGAGCTCTTGGCTCAATCAGGGGAAAAACTTCATGGTCTAAAGAGAGGAGAATTTCTTACCGGAACAATTGCCGAAAAAAAAGGCAGTACCCTGTACATAGATATTGGTTTTAAAAACGAGGGGATTGTTGCCGGGCGGGAATTAGCTCGGGTGGCAGACTTTGTCTCCCAGCTTAAATTGGGAGATCAGGTTGAGGTTCAGGTGAGAGTTCCCGAAAACGAAAGAGGTCAGACCTTGCTTTCTCTAAGAAAAGCAGCGGCAAATTCCGCCTGGTGGTTTTTCGAGGAAAAAATAAAAACAAAAGAGGAAATCGAGGTTTCCGGCAGGGAGGAAAGTCATGGCGGCTTAGTAGTTATCGCTCCGTTTGGTCTTTTAGGTTTTATCCCCGGTTCTCAGATAGGCAGTAAATATAATCAGGATCCGAACCAGATGGTTGGCAGGAAAATAAAGGTTCAGGTTTTGGAGGTCGATAGGGAAAAAAACCGACTGGTTTTCAGCGAGCGGTTGGTTAGCGAACCGGAAACAGTAGAAGAGGAGCAAAAGCTAATAGAAGCGATTAAAGAAGGGAAGGAGTTTAAGGCCAAAATTGTCAGAGTCGAGCCTTTTGGGCTCTTTGTCCAAATAAAAGTTGATCAGAAACTGCTTGATGGTCTGGTGCATATTTCCGAGATATCTTGGGAAAAAGTGGATAACCTACCCGGTATTTACAAGACTGGTGACGGTGTCAAGGTTGTTCTGATCAATAAAGAAGAGGGCAGACTCCAATTTTCGGTCAAAAGACTGACTAAAGATCCGTGGGAGGGAATTGCCAAAAGATATCCGGTTGATAAGCATTTCAAGGGTGAAATAGTCAGGTTGGCCAGTTTTGGCGCTTTGGTCCGTTTGGAGCCGGGAATAGAAGGCTTGGTCCATATCAGCAAAATTCCTCCTGAGGCAAAATTAGAGATTGGTCGAAAGATTAATTGCTACGTGGAATCTCTGGACATTGACAGCCGCAGGCTGAGCTTGGGCTTGGTGATGACGGGCAAGAAAATCCCGATTTATAAATAAGCTAAAGGCTAAAGGCTGAAGGCAGAAAGATATCTTTCTCGGCTTAAGAGTAAAAAAGTGTTGGTTTTTTGAATAGTTCTGCCCATAGATTTGGCTAAAAGTTTAGGTTACAATTTTCAGATGAAAAAAGAAGCACCCCTTCTCGTAATATTATCGGTTTTCCTGTCTGTGGTGGCAACCGTCAAAAGTACTGCTTAACCGAAAACAAAAAGATCAGATATTGGTGTCCTGTTTGTAGAAAGACTTTCACTCGTAAGAAGATCCTGCCTTCGACCTGGAAAGACTTTGTTAATTTTAGTTTACTTAAACCGTATTTCACCTTTTCCAGAGTTAAATCACACACTGATTTTAAAAATTATGGGTCGGCTGGAAAAAGATGTATAAGTCAAAAAACCAACATTAAATTACCCATAAGCTTCTTTCTCTTTGTCTTTCAAAAGGAAGTGTCGTGGTAGTATTTTTCGACCTTTTGGCAAAGACAAAAGAGCTTTTTCATTATTTACCTCCCTTGATCCTCTTCTTCAATGGGTTTTACTTTCCCAGCTATCCCGGTAAGTCCACGAGTGTGTCGAAAGATTATTGTTACTCTAACCTTCTGGCCTTACCTCTGCCCGAATATAACCGCCTCAAACCCTTAGCGCTGTTACCCGTTGACCTTTAGGGCAGCGCGAACAAGATTTTCCTGCTTCCAGACAGACAGCGCCGCCTCCTGGCCTAAGAGAGCCTCCCATCTGTGCCAGCCTGGTTTGACCTACTAGATTTCTGCAGCTCGCGCCCCATTTTTCCTGTTTTTCTCCCATAGTAACTATTATAACCGAAACCAAGCTTGATTTTCAACTTGAATTTGGGCTAAAATGGAATCCCTATGACTGAGATTGTTTTAGATGTTGAGACCAAAAAGCTGTTTTCTGAAATAGAAGATCGGGATCCGGCCAAGTTAGGTGTTTCCTACTTAGGGATGATTGAGTTGTCTAACGGGGATCTAACAGGCCAAGAGAATTACCGCGGCTTTTTTGAGGAAAATTTACCTGATCTTTGGCCGACTTTAGAAATGGCCGACCGGTTGATCGGTTTTAACATCATTGATTTCGACAACCGCGCCTTGGCGGCCTATTACCCAGGGGATTTGTCCCAGATTCCGGTTTTGGATATTTTAAAAGAGGTGGAAAAAGTTTTGAATCATAGGCTTTCTTTGGACTCGATTGCCAGAGCTACTTTAGGTTTGGGAAAGACGGGTTCTGGCGTGTCGGCGGTGGATTATTGGCGCAATGGCCGATTGGAAGAGCCGGCCAAATTTCGAGCGAAGCCTGCCGAAAGATTTTAAAATTTACCAATATTTCCACGCCTTAATCATTATTGACCAAAAAAGGGAAAAATTTTCTGCCATGAAAAGGTTTTAATGACCAATGTTTTGCCACTTTCAGGCAACGACTCTTTCCTTATCTGGTTCCGGCGATATTTCGATGCCGTATTTTTTGGCCAGTCGGCAGACATCTTCAGGGACAATTTCATACATTAAGAGTAAATTTATATCTTGCCTTGCCACCACTATTGTTTCAAGGAATTCCTCCGGAACGACATAAGACATTTTTCCTTGGGCTGACTTGAAATGATAGGAAAGGCCGGCATCGTCCAGATATGCCTTGCAGCCTTCAAATACCCAGTTAACAATACTTCCCAATTCTCTTCCTACTCTGTAGGGTGCCGTGCAAGGGGAAGATAAATTCCTAAGGGTAACTTCAAATAATTGGCGTAAAACTTGTTGTTGATTTATGTCTTGAAAACCTTCGTCGGCAAGAATGCGGACATGATCGGGCGGAGTTTCGCCCATTTCTGCCTCCTGAATACTAAGAGCGATAATCCTATCTACAACCCTCCTTGTTATTTTTAAACGAATTTCTCCTTTAGGGTCAAAGGATCTATCCACACTATATTCGTGTGCGCCTGCCCCCGATGTCCCGTGTCTGACAAGACGGTGAAGAAGACGTCGGGGATTGATGGTATGGGCAATGCCGTCGGAAGCTTCGATGGTAACTGTTTGTGGAAGATTGGGGTATTCGTCTAAAATCTCAGCGGCAAGCTTTTGGTAGTTAATTGGACAGTCCACGCTAAAGTCCCTTAGCAATAATATTTTTTTAGGGTCGTTTTCTGACCGCTCTCTGATAGTAGGCAGAGGATCGGGTGCTGGAAACGATACGTGAACCTGAACTATATTTTTCCTGGTTTCTTC
>JAHJSD010000028.1 GCA_018830585.1 Patescibacteria group bacterium | reverse complement strand
TACACGCTCACCTTGTTGGACAGTCGAACCACACTCAAGCAACCGTCCCCGAAAACACCACGATGATTAAACCTTCAAAGAGTCCTGCTGGAGATTTTGAAAAGAGGGTTTTTGTTTAAACGCCTTCTCTGGCAAAAAGGTAAGCCAAGTAAGCGTGACTTTCTAAGTAGGTAAAGTCTTTAAACGCTAATCTTTCTTTTAGATCGTCGATTAATTCTTCGCTGTCTTTTATTGAAAGGGCCACTCTTACGCTAATTTCTTTACCCCTCATTTTTGATCGGTCAATTGACTTTAACGCCCAAAAATACTCTTTTTTTGCGTTCAGATACTCTTTTTTTGCTTTTTGGCCTGATTCCAAGCCATTGGCCCTTAAAATATTTTCCCAGCCAAAAGCTATTTTTTCCAAAATTATTTTTGATTCAGCATAATACTCTGTTTCTGTTTGGTCTCTTCTAAAATTGCTTAGATAAAACATAGACCTTTTAAGGTCGTTGATTGTTCTTCTCCAGTCCGACCGACCGGCCATTTTAATTGCTGAATTTAGTTGAGCCAAAGACTTGGATATATTCTTATCACGAACCTCCTGGTATAAGTCTTTTAAAAGCTCTCTTGCTTCTTCTAAACGGGTTAGGCCGCTTAGATCAACCAACGGATCAAAAAACGGATTTTCCGGGTTTATATCAAAAAGATAGTTTGCAGCTTTTCCATTTTCTGCTTCACCCTGATAACTTTGCCAGAAATTCCCCCGGGGAGTTATCTGACCGACAAATAACCGATAAAGACCACCGCCTGTGCCGGTAACCGTAGCCTGGTATTGACGCGGTTCCGGGTTTGGAATAACCACAAATTGCAAATCGTCATCTTCCGGTATTAGCCCTTCGACTTCTAAAGTCGCCGGAGAGGCAAGGTAAAAAATTAACAGACTGTCTTCGGGATATGGATCCGAGCCCAAAATAACAGGGCTGTCGTTGCCGAGAATCGTCATAATTTTTTCCACCGCCTCCGGGCTGCTAATGATTTCTCCGTGATTGAGCGGATATTCTAAATCCGGTTCAAAACCACCAACAAGGTAAGCGCTCCTTTTCAGCACAGTATTATCTCCTTCGCCCATCGCAATCTTGTAGGGTTTGCCGTCCGGCCAGAGGTTTAAAACCTCTTCGATCACGGAACGGTCCTCAACAAAGATCATTTCCGGCGTGTTTGACCCGTTATTGCCAACAAGGAAACGGGAAAAGGAAAGAACGTCTGCTTCTTGGTTAAGCTGAAAAAGAAAATTGTTGGGGTAGGCTATTTCCATAAAATTAATTTCTTCCTGCCCGCACCGATTGATAAAGTTAAAGACGGGAACAAGATCATAACAGATCGGAGCGGCGTTCCTAAAAATTTCAGCTTGGGTTTTAAAAAGCCCTTCTTTTATCTGAAGCAGAAGTTGGAGCGCTGTCCAACCTAAACTTGCCCCCTCCGAAATTTTACCTCCGGCAATTGCCTGATAAGCCTGAACTGCTCCTTGGTGCGGAGAACCGGCAGTTATCAAATTGTTGGCCTTTTTCTCTTCACCGTTATCATAACTTTGGACCCAGGTTCTTGCCACCAGTCCACCCAAGCTATGACCGACAAGGTCTATCTTTTCAGATGAGTCAAGCGCAGGCTCAGACTGAATAAACTGGTCCAAATTAAGCGCTATTTGCGATAAGGGTTTCCGCCAATCATAGTTCCAGACAAACAGGTTTTCTCCCAAAGTATAACCTGATCCTTCCGCGGTCTTTATAATCCTTTCGTAGGTATTTACAAAAGGTGTCATCTTCCAAGCCTCCAAAGGTACATTCTCGTCGTAAACAATCGCTCTGGTGCTCCAGCTCGCCCCCAAGCCGGGAATTATGATGAGGGAAGGAGCGCTTTCTGTCTCCTCGGTAGTTACTCTAATTTCGTCAAACCACTTTTCCACTCCATTGCGCCAAGACCCACTCCAAGCGGACAAACCAATTCCTCCCTTCATCAAAGGATTATCGTTATCGTACAAAGAAAATACTTCTGTAAAGCTGTCGCTTTGAGGGCATCTAATTTTCACTACTATAAAATTACCCTCTACCGATATTTTTAGGTCGTACCACTCATCATGCAAAATGCTACAGCCAATTTTTGGGGGATTAACCTGGTGCAACCATACTCTATCATCGTCTATTTTTTTAATAACCCTAATATTGTTAGAGTCGATCCACCCAGCCGCCCTTAAATCCACCATATAATACGACCTGTTGTCTGGTGATACCCTAAACCAGAAGTACTGATCTACTCCATTCTTGCTTAACATTTTGCCCTGGAGGGTATAGTCGTCCCAGTTCTTGGTTTCAGAACCAGAAACGACAAGTGCTCTCGTTTCTACGGGATCAAAACCAACCTTGTAGACCTTATTATCT
Organism: Patescibacteria group bacterium; assembly: GCA_018830585.1. Taxonomy (GTDB): domain Bacteria; phylum Patescibacteriota; class Microgenomatia; order UBA12405; family JAHJSD01; genus JAHJSD01. The sequence goes on along the minus strand of JAHJSD010000028.1, from coordinate 3,353 downwards.
TCACTTTCTTGAATTATTTCCCAAACTTCTTCCACTACTTCCCAAACCTCTCTCGAGTCATCAAAATCGTCATAAAATATTTCCGAAGCAAAAACGGGATTAGCAAGAATAGGGTAATATAATAGGAGTGCTGACAATAAAATTAGTGTAAACAAAGATGTTCTCTTTAAATACATCATCTATTCTAAAGCCTAAAATAATAAACCCTGCTTTGTCAAGGAACAAACCACCTATAAGTGTCGTCATAGTCACTTATAAAAGCAATCGCTGGATTGGTAAATGCCTTAATAGTCTAGTTTGTAACAAAGTGAAACCTTCCGAAATTATAGTAATTGACAATTCTTCACCTCGCCGACCCAAAACAATCGTTAATAAAATTCAAAAAAAATACCAAAGGTCCTGTTCTATTAGATATTTAGAAAACCCCAAAAACCTGGGTTTTGCGAAAGCAGCAAACCAAGGGGCGGCACTCTCGAAGGGTAAATATTTATTATTTATAAATCCAGATTTTTTCATTGATAAAAGCGCGATTAAAATTATGACACAGTTTATAAAAACCAAGGACAATATAGGTGCCATTGGGGGGAGTGTCTTAGAACACAAAAAAAGGACCGCACAAAGAACGGTTGCGAGAAACCCCTCGTTGTTAACATTAATTATAGAGTTTACTTCCTTTAAAAAAATCTTTGCGCTCTTTGGGTTCAAGAAAGTTAGCGGTTTTTGGGATTATAGAATATTCGATGAAGGTCTTCGTCTACCTTTAGCGGTAGACGCAGTATCCGGTTGCTTCATGCTCGTTAAGAAGTCTGTATTTAATCAACTTGGCGGGTTTGATGAAAATTTTTTTTTATACCTAGAAGACCTTGATTTTTGCATTAGACTAAAGCAGGCGAATTTCCAAAACTTTTACTTACCCAATGCTACTGGAGAACATATTTCTGGTGCAAGCAGCATCTTAAAGCCGCACCACATTGATCAAAAAAGTTGGGATAAAAGCAAGAGGTACTTTGTTCGCAAACAATTTAGTTTTAGCGGTGAGATCCTTTCCTGTATTTTCGAAATAGACAATCTTCTAACTAATTTCAAGAAAAGGATAGAGGGTAAAACATATGCCTAAAATCACAGCAGTAGTAATCACCAGAAACGAAGCCGAAAAAATAGAAAAGTGCATAGAAAGCCTAAAATGGTGTAATCAGGTAATCGTTATTGATGATTTTTCACAAGACGATACGGTAAAAATTGCCCAGAGTAGGGGAGCAGAGGTTTTCCAAAGAGATTTAAACAAAGACTTTTCTGCCCAAAGAAATTTCGGTTTAGAAAAAGCCAAAAACGATTGGGTTTTCTTTGTCGACGCTGACGAAATTGTAACACCTCCCCTGGCTAAAAACATTGTACGACGTGTTAAGAAAACGGGTTACTCCGGTTTTTATATTCCCAGAAAAGAGCTTTTTGCCGGAAAACCTTTAAACTGCACCGATAAGCCCTCTTGGGACTGGTCTTTTGGCCCCATTAAACTGATTCGGCTGGGCAAAAAAGGTTCCGGCAAATGGAAAGGCAGGGTGCATGAAACCTGGCAAATAAAAGGCAAGGTAGGCAAGATAGGCAAGCCTCTTTATCATCACTCCTTTGAGAATATTACCGAAGCTCTAAAAAAAATTAACTTTTATACTTCTATTAAGGCAAACCAAGATTTTGACACCGGCAGAAAAACTTCAATTAAAGAAATTGTTTTTTACCCGGGAGCAAAATTGTTTAAGAATTTTTTTTGGCACTTGGGCTTTTTAGACGGCACTACCGGTCTTGTTTTTTGTTTACTGATGAGTCTTCAGTCGTTTTTATCTAAAGCGAAACTCTGGCTTCTTCAAAAAAAGGCCGCTAAGGAAGATAGGTAATATTCAGAAGCTCTTTAGTTTGGTTGCCGGCTCGGTCCTCAGCCAAAACAACAATTTCATTTCCGCCTTCCCTCAAAGTTACTTGTTCAACAAACTTTCCCTCTTCGTCCAAAATTACAATGTGATCGTTGACCAAAACCCTGCCGCTAGGTTCTGTTTGTCCCTTGACTTCAACAATCTGGGTTTCAACAGCAATTTTGTTTTGCGGTGATTCTATTACCAGTTCCGGAGGCTGCCTGTCGTAAATTATTTCAAAAGTTTCTGTTACCTCGCTCTTATTGCCGGATTCATCTTCCGCCCAGAAAGACAAAGAGTTAGTTCCCTGGTCTAAAGTCAACCCTTCTATTGAAAAGTTTCCTTCCTCATCAGCCTCCATTTCAAGAGTTTCCTGATTAAACGAAGCCATTACTTTTGCCTTTGGTTCCGTAAACCCAGAAAGAGGCATGGTAGCGCTATTGGTAGCCTCAGGAATATAAGATAATCTGGGAGCGAGAGGGGGAACTAAATCTTTTACTTCTTCTTGTTCAAGCTCGGATTTCAAATCTCCGAAAAACCCGACTACTTTAACAAAGATGGGAAATCCCCAAACAATAAAGGCTACCGTCAAAAAAACGGTCAAGAGGCCGAAAACAATTGCTCTATGCCTAATTCTGTCCTCTTCTGTTATCTTTTTTCTGATCCGAAACCTTTTTATATTGTTTCCCTTCAAATCAGCCATCTTTTTTGTCCCGCGACCGCTCCATTTTAGCAGAATAATGACAGGGTTACAAATCAACCCGGTCTTTTGGTTTTTCTCAAAAATTACCTCGGAGCCAGCGAGAGGATTCGAACCTCCGACCGCTCCCTTACGAAGGGAATGCTCTACCAACTGAGCTACGCTGGCCTGTTCTTATTTTACCAACAAAGCCCAAAAGAAGAAACAGGCCGGACAAATATCAATTTTTCCAAATTATTGCAATCGGTTATAAAGTAGTTTATCCTTGAAATAATTATGTCTGGTTGGAAACCAAACTCCCAAAACGAAGTAGTCACCACCTTGCTTTTATTGGCAGGATTTATGATTATTGCCCTGCTCGCTTCGGTGGCAATTGTCAACAACAAAGGCAAGGAGAAGCGGCTGGAAATAAATAGTTTTGATCAATGTGTCGAAGCAGGCTACCCCATTTTAGAAACTTACCCCAGACAGTGCCGGATCCCCGGAGGCAAAACTTTTTCAGAGAAGTGAAGTCCGTAAGCCTACGTTCTCCCAAGCGTCATCCTGATCTCCCTCAGGGAGAGAAGGATCCCCTCCGTATAAGCAAATTGCCATTCCATGGGGACTTGCCTGCTCGCCTCGCTGAGCGGTCGAAGCGGGCCAGCAGGCAAGTTCTTCACTCTGCTCAAAATGACGCTTCCCCTTATTCGTCATCCTTCTATGAAAAAGCTTGTCAAGAGCCAGATTGAATTGTTCCTTTCAACATC
>JAHJSD010000027.1 GCA_018830585.1 Patescibacteria group bacterium | reverse complement strand
TTTGAAGTGATTGTGGTTGATAATGGATCGTCTGATGGTTCTGTCGAAACCATCAGAAATTTCCAAACTCCCTGCCTTGCCGGCAGGCAGGCAAATCCCAAATTCCAAACAAATTCCAATCCGCCAGCTGGCGGACCAAAAATTAAACTAATTGAAAACAAGAAAAATCTCGGTTTCGCTAAGGCGATCAATCAAGGAGCTAAAGAGGCAACAGGAGAATATCTCCTTTTGCTGAATTCCGACACTATCGTAAAAAAGGGGGCTTTAAAAAAACTCATTGACTATCTTGAAAAAAATCCTGATACGGCCGCCGTTTCACCAATGCTTCTTAATCCCGACGGAACCAAACAAGTCGAGTATTATATGAAGTTTCCTAATCTTTGGCAGATTATTTTTTATCACAATCTTCTTTTGCGGCCGTTAGCGATGGCAACGCCGCTAAGAGATCTAATTATCAGCCGGGTGAGTTCCGACAACTTTGAAGTTGACCAACTTCCCGGAGCGGCCTTAATGACCCGCAGGGAAACTTTTCTGAAGACCGGCGGATTAGGCGAAGATTATTCTTTTTTGTTCGAAGATGTTGACTGGTGTTATCAGGTTAAAAAGGAAAATTTAGGTAAGTTGATTGTTTTAGCCAATGCCAAAATTGTTCATTTAGGCGGCGCCAGTTGGAAAAAGCGGCTTGACAAAGACCGGCTTGGTTTTTATAAACAATATTTCAAATCTTTACTTCTTTTTGTTAAAAAGCACTACCCGGACCAACTGGATCAATACCGGAGGGTGATGAAAATAACTTTTCTCGTTAACGCCATTATTCACTCTGTTTTGTTCCGTTTTAAAAAAGCCAAAATCCAATTTCTTCTTTCAGGACAAATTTAAGAACTTGTCTTGAAACTATTTATTCCCGCTATTCCGAGCTTATCAGGACCTCTGTCTCACATCAGGCACTTTCACACACCAGGTGTGTTTTAGGTTGACACACCTGGAAAAATATTCTAAATTGGGTTAATGCCCATTCGAAAAGCACCCGGCAGGCCAAGAATATATATTGATTTCTGACTAATTCGCGAAAGGGAGTAAAAAAATACCCCGGTATCAATCCTGAAAGAGGTTGGCTGTTTTTAAATATTCAATAAATTGCTGATGGAATTGGTCCGAGGAGAGGCCGAACGTTTTTTCAAACGAATTGTGGAAAGATTGGGTCTTGCAGCCGATTATCGTTTGGTAGATTTTTTCCTCTCCGTACCGATCTGACAGATAAGTCAAAAGATTGTAAACCTGGCCGTAAAGGGTATTGTGGCGGCCGATGTCATTGAACTTCCATCTTAAGCCGCCTAAAAAGCCTTCCCACCGGCCAAGATCTTCAAAGTACCCCCCTTGTTCGTATTCTCTTTTTAGAACAGCCAGACTGGCGTACTGGTCTTGTTTAGCGATAAAAGTGGCCATGCCCTCGTCAAACCAGGTGGGAATTTTAAGCGAGCTAATCGGGCCGAGAAGGTTTCTGATCGCTTTATGCGACAGCTCATGAGCGATTAGCTTTTCATTTAAAAATCGCTCACTAATGACAACACCTAGCTCGTTGCCGGTGCCACCGCCTTTCATCAAACCGCCAAACCGAAAAAGATCGTTATCGTTTTTGGCCAGCAAAACTTTAGTTTTAAGAGAGATCAAGTAAAAGTTTTGATTAGATTGAATCGCCGATTTAGTCATTTTCATTGCCAATTCAGCCATTTGACGGTGGGTGAGTCTTAACGGTTGGCCGGCATTATTCTGGATCCGTTCAGTTTCAACAATTTCCGAAGATGCCGAGTAAAAAACAACAATACCGTCATCTTTTATTGATTTGTAGCCGATTTTAACCGGTGAAATCAGAAAAAGCGGGCCGAAGAGGACAATTAACGAGATTGATAAAGGGAGAAATATGGCTACTTTAATAAAGTAGTTTTTTTTATCTTTTGCTTCTCTGTAGCCGAGGATCAAGCCGACAATAATGAAAAGCGCTGTTCCAATAAGTAATGCGATCATTGGGTTGTCTGCTTAAGTCTTTTATAGACATCGGCCAAAGCGTATAGGTAGAGAAAAATCAATGCCCCGGTGATTACCAGCGCTTTGCCGGAAAAAACAGGCATCGCCGAAGCGAGGTGAATTTCTACCACCCAAACAAGGATTGCTGCCGCCGAAATAGCAATTCCGTCAAAATATCTTTTCAGATATAAATGTCCCAGGCCCGGCAGAAGCAAGGAAAGCCAAATTGCGGTTTTGTTTTTCATCGGCTAATACTTCAGAATAATTCACTGCCGGTACCAAAGTCAAGTTAGTTGAGTTTATCCATGAACCAAGAAAACCATAGTCTGCCATCCGCCAACCGGCGGAGGAGGATTAGCCCGTGGATGAATTGGTTTTCTGGTACAGTATTTTCGCCCCAACAAGGCGTTTGGATTGATAGCGTAGGGTTTTGGGGCTCCATTTCGAAATAGCGAAAACCCCGGACGTAAGTCTGAGGATGAAGCGATAAAACAGACACCTATCTTTCCCATTGGTCCTATTGGCTTTATTCCTTTCAGTTTTACCCTAGCACCAGAGTATCCTCGCGGGAAGCGGGCTCGTCTCGCTGGGCGGTCGAAGCCTTTCGTTTTCACACACCCGGTGTGTGATAGGTAGACACATCTGGAATTAATTCGATCCTGGATTGAAGATCTGAAACGATCTAGGGAGGAATCTACCGCTATGGTTCACACACTCTTCACACACCAGGTGTGTTTTGAGTTGACACACCTGGAAAAGTATTCTAAATTGGGTTAATGCCCATTCGAAAAACACCATTAGTTACTGACGAAATTTATCATGTTTACAATCGAAGCATCGTTCAACAGCCAATTTTTGATAACAAAAAAGAATGTAACCGCATTTTAAATCTAATAGATTTCTACAGGTTTAAAGATAATCCTCTGAGGTTTTCACATTTTGATAGACTGGAGCAGGAAGAAAAAAAAGAATATCTAAACTTGCTCCACAAGTCTCCAGAACAAATAAAAATACTCTCCTTTTCTATTATGCCCAACCACTATCATTTTTTATTGAAACAATCCTGGGATTTGGGAATAACCAATTTTATTAGATTTATTCAAGATAGTTATGCAAAGTATTTCAATTTAAAAACGAAAAGAAACGGCTCTTTGTTTGTGGGTCCGTTTAAGGCGGTGAGGGTTGAATCCGAAGGACAATTCTTGCACCTCTCTCGCTATATTCATTTAAATCAATTGACGTCTTATGTCCTTAAAGAACCGGAGGAGCTAAAAAGCTGCAAACTTAATTCCTATTTAGATTATATTTCAAACAAACCAAGACCATTTGTGGAAACGAGCGTCGTTATGAGTTTCTTTAAAAATAAGAAAGATTTTGAAGGTTTTGTTTTAAATCAGCTTGACTATCAAAGAAATTTAGAAAAAATAAAACATCTCCTGATTGAAGATTAATTTATTTCCAGATGTGTCTACCTATTCCACACCTGGTGTGTGAAAACTGATGCCTCAAAACAATCCACCACCATTGCCAGGGTTGGACTAACCAGGCTCGTTTGCTTTTTGATTCAAAAACCATTAACCTGTAGATAATTTCTACTATGAAAATGCTCCGACGCCTTTTTTTCTTTATTAACCTCGTCGCTGGCCTGTTTTTATCTGTTTTAACGGTAAACGCTGAAGTCAAGATCAACAATCCTTCGTGCGGGACTATTCCAAAACTGCCAAAAACCGAAAACGATCCCTATCTTTTTGAGGGTCATGTCTATCCTTTTTGGGGTCCGGTTTGCCAACGATATACTTATTCGGTAATTTACCGGGATGAAAAGGGCAGGCCGCCTGAATATGTCAGGATTTACTTTAACGGTAAGATGATTGATATTGACAAGTCGGATTCTAACGATACTAACTACCAAAAAGGAGTCAGATATCAATACCGGTACGTGCCCGATAAATTAGGCTCGAATTTTTATTTTTTTGAGGCGTCAAATGGGGTGGGCAAAGCTCGTGCTTCGATCATTGATTCTCCGGATAACGGCCCGGTTTTGTTTGAGGGCGACTTTAAAGATAACGAGATTGCCTTGATTGACGCCTCTGGTAATTTGGTTTGGCGCTTTCCGGTTGGGGAAGAATGGGTTGGCGGGGTTGCCTTGTCCGACGACGGCCGTTATTTGGCGGCTCAGACCAATCGGCATGTTTACTTATTTAACACCGACTCGGCCAAGCCGGTATGGACCTATACTTCGAAGATGAGTAGTCCGCCCGGCGGCGATGTCAAAGGCGGTATTGATATCTCTACCGACGGGTCAATGATTTTTACCGCTTTGGGCAGTCAGGCCTTGTTATTTAACCAAAAATCAAACAAGCCTGTTTGGCAATATGATATTGGCAACTCGGCCTATTCGGCAGCGGTTTCAAAAGACGGAGAGTATTTAGCAATCGGCACTGCCGGCAGTGATGAGAATCAAGATTCCAACCTTTTGATTCTCTGGAACAAAAAGTCAAGTAAACCGCTGTGGCAATATCACGCTTCCGGTAATTTTCACGAGGTATCTTTATCCAATGACGGCGCTTTTGTTGCCGCCGCCACCGGTTGTCCTGACCGCCGGGCTTATATTTTTTCCAAAGACTCAAATGAGCCGATTTTAAGAACGGAAATGTTGACCCGTGATTCCCCGGTAGACGAGGCCCAAATCTCCGGCAGCGGTGATTTGGCGGCTTTCGGATTAGAATCCGACCAGGGCGGCTTGGCTATTTATGACCGTGTTGGGAAAAAACAGCTTTGGCGGTTTGAAACTCCCAAGAGAAAATCCGTCCGCGCCTTATCGATAACCGACGATGGTCAATTGATCGCTGCGGCTACTTTCGGCGGCCAGGTTTACATTTTCAACAATGAGTCTAATAAACCTTTGGCCTCCTGGTCTCTTGATGCCAGCATGGGAGCGGTTGAAATCAGCGACGACGGCCGCCTGTTAGCGGTTGGCGGGGCAGACAGCAAGGTTCATCTTTTAAACCCCCAAGATAAAACCTTTCACCGGCAGATAGTCTTGTCTGAATATGTAGGGGAAATTGACGTCGCCGCCAATGGCAAGTATGTTGCCGCCGGGACTTCCGGATCGGTTTACTTTTTTGAAACATTTTCTCCGAACGAGGGCAAGATATTTCCCTGCGTGGAAATAGTTGAACCGGTTTCGGAAGCCGAAATGAGGTCGAGTTCTAAAACGACCGGATCGAAACTGAATAACTTGGTAGGAGTTATGAGGAAAAAACTGAGTTTTTTTGAGAAAATATTAAATTTTTTTAAAAATATTTTGGGCATTAAGACCGAAGGGGGATTAAAACAAGCTATTCAACCTGACGAAAAAACGGATTACCAGCTAAATGGGCAAAACCAGGGTAATGATCAGGCAGAGAATTTACTTTCGCCGGAAAAACAAGGAGTTTGCGGCAACAATGTCTGCGAGCCGGATTTGGGAGAAACAAAAGAATCCTGTCCCGGGGATTGCTCTAACATTTGAGAATAGCGCGCGGGGCGACGAAACAGAACTTACCCAACCACATCTTTAGACCCAGCTTCGCCGAGGTTTCGACAGACATGTTCCCCTCCCAAGCTCAAACATCACCCACAGAGACGAGTTTAAAAAAAACTATAAATTTTAAATCTTCCACGATTGCTTCTTGGCAAACTATGAATTAAAATCGGAACAGCGGGTTGAGGGAATTGCGCCCTAAGCCCTATTTTTATGAAAAACCTAATTTCACCATCAGAATATCAGTTTCCAAATTCAAGGATAGACGGTTGGAAAAAGCTGGAAGAAGTTCGCGCGCGGATAGTTGATATCCATGTTTTTCCTTTGGATATATTTAAGTATTTCTTGGAACACAAAGAATTGCCCCAGGAGTTTGTTAGAGAGGTTAGAATTGCCGCGAAGAAAGTGATTGACGAAAGCGCCTCTCATGCCGCCTTGGTTCGTAGAGCTTTTGTAGTACCCGGTCTTGAAAATCCGCCAGGGCCCCGTTTCCTTGGTTTGACTACGCCGGAAAAAGTTGTAACCGCGACAGAAAACCTTTTTCGGTTCGCTATCGAACAAAAATACCACGAAATAGAAGGAAACCAGATAAGTGGCTGGATAGAACCCCCCTCGACAATTTTAAACGTTGATCAGTTTAATAGGGATCCCGGTTCTGCCTCGATTCCTTACGGTGGGTACGGAATACCGGAAAACGGGAGAGTTACTATTTATACGGTTTTTGGAATTAATGAGGGGGTGCAATCTTTGGTCGCTGATAGATACGAAATAGAGTTCAAACAAAACAGAGGCTTTATTATCCGTAAAGAGATACCGCAAAAAAACCTGATGCTTTGCACCACGAGAGAATCTGGCTCAAAACTATTTCAGGTTCCTGTAGAGATGCAATTTGACCAGATACTTTCTGATTCAGAGATTGCAGAAGTAGCCAGAGTTGTTCACGAACTTTCTCAAAAATACGGACCTCAGAGAGTTGAATTTTCAACAGACGAGAAAGGTATTTGTTTTAATGAAGTCGCTGATTACTGGAAAGAGGCGAAAGGGGAGAGCGATAAAAATCTACAAATAAAAGGTGTTGTAAAAGTAATTAACAATTTAAAAGATTTCAAAAAACTTGGACAAATTCCGATAGAGGACTTGCTCTCTGGAAAAACTATCGTAAAAATAAGTAAACACATAATTACCAACCGCAATTATGATATTCTCGGCGCGCTTGCTGCTTGGAAAAACAAACTTTACATACTTTACCCGGGCATTGCCGCTACACAACACGCAATGAGGGTGTTAACTGACAAGGGTCATAAAGCCTTCTTGATTGGAAATCAAAAATTTGAGGATGGAGATGAGGCACAAATCGTGGTTACCAACGGAAAAGTAAGAGTAACCAACTTGTCCCGAACTCAATCTCAAAAACATATTTCCCTTTGGGACGCGTCTTTACTTGGGGTTGAACTTTGCGGGGGAAAAGCAGACAGGCTTTCAAAACTTAAAATCCTGGGCTTTCAGGTTCCTCACGGGGCAGTTCTGACCACCTTGTTATTTGATGAGATTATTAAAAAGACAGGTTTTCCTGCCCCTGTTCCTCTTAAAGACTTTTCAAAAGTTTATAAATTGCTTAAAAGTCATGATCAAGAATTGATAGATGTCATCGATAAACTTCTTTTTGACTATATAAAATCGGATAAAGTATTCGCCGTTCGTTCTTCGGCAACCATCGAGGATGACAGTAAAAATTCTATGGCAGGGATGTTTGATACATTCCTGAATATTTCCGGGGAAACTCTTTCTTTAAAAACTCTCGAAGTTATCCGGTCCGCTTTTTCACCTAAGATTGAGAAATATCTTAAAAAAGACCCAAGCCTTATTACAAAACTCAAAATGGCGATTGCTGTTCAGGAAATGGTTCCCGCCAGATGCGCGGGCGTTGTTTTTGGGGTGAACGTGCAAACGAGAAACTTGGATATAGTTGAGATAGAAGCAAATGAGGGTTTGGGGGAGGGAGTTGTTTCGGGAGAAGCAAAAGAAGTGGAACAGTATAAATTCTCTCGAGCCGAAAGGCGTCTGATTGAACAAAGGGGGCCAAGGGTTCTTTCCGCTTCGGAGGCAAAAGCTTTATTTATGCTTTCAGAGCGCCTCAGATCCGAATTCGGCGACACCCCGCAAGATATTGAATGGGCGATTGACAAGGAAGGCCAAGTTTGGGTTCTGCAAACGCGAGATTTGTATTTGGGACAATAGTGTCTACCTTTGCACCCCATTATCTCACTCCTAATGTGTGAAATCAAACCCAATAAGGTTGAGAACGTTGTAAAAAAAACAATTTTGGGAGAGTTGCCCGTTCCGTACCACAGCCGATTATGATTTGATTCCATTTGCTGATAAAATTATAAACATGGTAGATGTTTTGAGTTCTACAAAGCGTGTTTTGGGTCAATCAAGGAATGTAAAGATTGACTTGGAAGCAATACATTCTTTAGTTTCTGATGTTAAAAAGGAAGACTTGCGGGTTTCCGAAATCGGTTTGGCCAAGAAACAATGGACCTTTGATAATCTTTTACAGATTATATTTGTTTTCAATACGGTTAATTTCTGCTTCTGGGCCGGCAAGGATGAGAAAAAATGGACCGTCCAAATTGATGGCGAAGAATTGGATGGATCAATCGCTCTCTTTCGGTGTATAGAAAAAGAGGTTGAGAAAAATCCTGATTTTTTGGCTGGTGACGAATTGGCTGACCTGTCTCGTTCTCATCTAAGAAGAATCTTGGCGGGTAATGTTCAGATACCGTTGTTTGAAGAAAGACTTAACTGTTTGAACGAAGCGGGAAAGGTACTGGAAAAGCGGTTCGGAAACTCTTTTATTGGTGTTTATGAAAAAGCAGGAAACGATGCTTTGGCTCTCGCAAATCTTCTGATAAAATACTTTCCCTGTTTTGATGACATCTCAGAATATAAAGGAGAAAAGATGGGTTTTTACAAAAGAGCGCAATTAAATTCAAAAATGGTTAGTGATACCCTTGTTGCCAGCGGAAAGGGAAAGTTAAGGAATTTAGATAAACTGACAGCATTTGCCGACTACAAAATTCCTCAAATTCTCAGAAACTTAGGGGTAATAAAGTATTCGAAAGAATTGGCGGAAAAGATTGATCGCTACGAACTTATCAAAAAGGGGTCAGAAGAAGAGGTTGAAATCAGAGCCACTACCGTTTGGGCAGTTGAGCTTATCAGGCGAGAATTGCAAAAGAGATATAGTTTTGTTACCGCTTCTCATGTAGACAGTATGCTATGGAATATGTCCCAAACTAAAGCCAAAGGAGAAAAGCCCTATCATCGAACACTGACAGCCGCTTATTGAGGTCAAAGGATACCCAACTCTTTAAACCACTCAAGCCAAACTGGCTCAATACCGGGAGATTGCTGCCATTCCTCCTCAGGGATTTCACTGGCTAAGTATTTTTCGGTCTTTTGGGCCAAAGATCTTATCTGATCAATAGAAAACCAGCCTGCCCGTTTTGTCTCGTCTTCGCTCCGCTTTATTTCTCCTTCCGCTTCAACCCGGTATATTTTCCAGTAGTGCCAAGCACCGCCCTCTCTTCTGCAGGGATTTTCTTTCCTGCCCTCTGTGACCAATCTTATCTTTCTGGCAACTAAGCCGACTTCCTCTTCGACCTCTTCTTTGGCGGCATTGTCAAAAGAACCTTTATCGTCTACATGTCCTGCCGGAGGGGCAAAACCAAAAGGAGGCTTTTTCCGTTCAATAAGAAGAATTTCGTCGCCCCTTT
>JAHJSD010000026.1 GCA_018830585.1 Patescibacteria group bacterium | reverse complement strand
TGGACCGATTTCAAAACTATGCTGAAATCCATACCTAAACCTAATTCTACTAATGTTTCAAGCCAAAAGCAACGGGAATATGTTAAAAAGAGAGGCCTGGTCAACGAGCAAACGGATTGGAATACTCTGGACGTGACCAAAAGCAGAAACTAAAACAACACCTTTGTGTTTACAAATAGCATTTAGATGATGGGTATTACTCTTGCCAGGACTCTCATTTGGATTCCACAAAGTTTTGACTGAAGACAAGTCAATCCTCTCATCTTTAAATTTATATCTCAAAACCCTATCGTTTCCTGTAGAAACAACATGCAAAAAATCATTGCTAAACAAAATGGAGTGAAGATCTTTTGCTTGGGGCAATCGAAACCAACATCTTGCTCTAAGTCCCGTCTTATCCAGAACAATTATCTTTGAATCCCAAGATTGGCAAGTTATAAAAATGCTCCTCTTGCTTTGCGACAGCCCAGTAATGCCGTGGCAACTTAATCCAATAAACTAAATTCTTTTTATAATCTAAAACTCCCAATGGAGAATGCTTATTTCTTTTTAATTTCGGATGAGCCAGATTGCAAAAAGAGATAAGAAGTTTAGAATTCATCTGGTAAAAACTCCTTCTCTCACACCGCGAACATAATTCTTCCACAAGTCATAATTTCTTTTTATAAACAGATACCCCAGAAAATAAACAGGAAATACAAGAACAAAATAACTGAACAGAAAGCAAAGAAGCTGAAGATGATTAGCATGTTTAAACTCAAACCGAAACAGATTGCGGGTGTAATAATATGTTCGGGAAACATTTTCCTTTTTAAACGACCGGCCAGTTTTGTGCCAGATAATTGATCCGGGAACATACAAGATTAAGTAGCTGGCTTTCTTTGCCCTCACGCACCAATCCATATCTTCAAAAATAAGAAAAAACTTTTTATCCAAAAGACCAATCTTTTTAATAACCTCAGTTTTTATCAAAAGACAAGCGCCAGTAACAAAATCTACTTCTGTTGTTTTTTTACTTTTGATTTGAGGAAATTTGCCCAAATAAAGATTAATCTTTGAGCCGGCAGACTGAATAACATTTCTTTTATCAAAATAGTATATCTTTGGTCCAACAATGCCTATTCTCTCCTCTTTTTGGGTTGTTTTTACCAACTTGGTTAAAAAGTTTTTCTCAACCACCGTATCATTATTTAAAAGCAAAACAAAATCACTTTTATTTTCTTTTAAAACCCGTCTGATGGCAATATTATTGCCTTCGGCAAATCCCAAGTTTTTATTATTAAAAACAGCTTTCAGCTTAAGGCTTTTGGCTTTTAGCCTCTCTACTGACCCATCCGTCGAACCATTATCAATCACAATTACCTCATAATTGGGATAGGCAATTTTTTTTAATGAATTCAAACATTCAATTGTATCTTTCCAGCCATTCCAGTTAAGAACGATAATTGAAACCCTAGGGTATTTTTTCACAGCTGAGCAATAATAATAAATTGACGACAAAAAAGGGTCGGGGCTAGTTTCGTAAGCAAAGAGTGTAAGGTTTTCAAAATTTTAAATCTGATTACTCTCCCCTGAAAAAAGAAAAAGGAAAATCCAGGAGAATAGTCTATTCTAAGAGCTTTTATGCCCGCCTTTCTCATTAAATTAAGGGCAGATTTTTTAGTAAAGAAACGAATATGCGAGTAATCCATAATTCCGCTTTCTTCATAATCAAACTTGCCCCACAGCAATCTCCATCTTACTTTAATGTTGGCAATATTGGGAATTGATAAAACAAAGATTCCCTTGTCTTTAAGATAAATCTTAAGTTTCTTTAAAACTGCCAGGGGATCATACAAGTGTTCCAAAACATCAGCGCAAATTATGACGTCAAACGATTTCTGTAAAAAGGGCAAAGCCTCAGTTTCAATATCTAGGCGGTAGGCGCCGTCGAGACTTTTCTTCGCCTCTTTTATTGCCTTGCTGGAAATGTCCACCCCAAAGACAACTGCCCCTTTTTGGCGTCTAAGATATTTGCCAAGTTTACCTTCAGCGCAACCAATATCAAGAATCTTTTTACCAAAACCCACCTGTTTGGCTACAAACTTGTTTAAACCGCGCTTTTTTTGAATTTTCATATTAAGCAATTTACTGCTAAAATTATTCTACACCATGATGAAAAAACCAAAAATCGCTTTTGTCACTCCAATATATTTGCCCGCGAAACTTTCGGGCTCGGCTTTTGTTATTAAAAACTTAGCTGAGGAGTTGGCGCAAAGAGGTTTTAATTGCAGCGTAATTACTTCAAACGGTTTAAATACTCGATTTTGGTACGATCCCATCTTTGGTAAAAAAATTAATAACACTTTCGAAGTTATCAACAGGGTAAAAGTTTACCGACTCGAATGCAAACAGTTATTATCTTTTTTGGCTTTAGTTTTAGTAAGGTTTTTTAAGTCATTATTGCCCAAAACCCTATTCAATAAGCTCGAACTTTTTTATTGTGGGCCAAACCTGGCTGGCTTAACTAAAATACTTTCTTGTGGAAAATTTAATGTTATTTATTCCTCTCCTCTGCCCGCTTATTTAAATGTCGCGGTGATAAAGGCCTGCAAAAAAATTATCCCCAGGCCGAAATTAATTTTAGGAGCTTGTTTTCATGATTTGCTTCCGGATTATCACAACCCTGAACTAGTAAAGTTTATCAAAAAATTCGACCTAATCCACGTTTTTTCAAATGGAGAAAAAGAAGATATTAAAAAAGCTTTCAAAATATCAGAGAATAAATTTGCCGTAATTCCAGCCTTTCTAAGACTTCAGACAATGAAAAAAAGCGACCAAATTAAAGATAAAGTAGAAAACTTTAAAAAAAAGTTTAATTTGAAAAATAAAAAAATTATTTTATTCGCCGGCGGAAAAATAGAAATGAAAGGTATCTATAATTTATTAAATGTCGTTGGTGATTTATCCCAAAAAGACCCTTCTTTAGTTTTAATAACCATAGGAAGCAATAATATTCCTCGATGGAAAAAGATTATTCAAGAAAAAAAACCTGCTTATCTTATTGATTTAGGCTATGTCAGCGAACAACAAAAAGAAATAATCTTTAGCGCCTGTGACATTTATTGTATGCCCTCTATCTGCGAATCATTTGGTTTAAGCTACCTTGAAGCTTGGCAAAAAGAAAAACCAGTAATTGGAGCGAATATTCCCGTAGTAAAGCAACTGATCAATAAGGCATCGGGGGGGTTGTTAGTAGAATTCGGCAACGAAAAGCAATTGAAAACAGCAATTCAAAAATTGATTAAAGATCCAAAGCTGTCCAGACGGTTGGGGAAATGCGGGCTTAGAGCAGTAAAATCAACTTACAGCTCACAAAAACTAATACCTAAGTTTGAAACTATTTTTCAAAGTCCGGAGATTTAAAATAATGTAAAATAAGCAATTATGCCTCTAACCGAAAAACAAAAAAAATATCTCAAAAAAAATCTTGGCAAAAGAACTGTCAGTCAAATAATCAAGGCTCTGGGTATTCCCGAATTAGAGCTGAGAACTTATCTTGCCAAGAAATTAACCAAAGAAAAATACGATAAAATTTTCCCCGATAAACCGGACCAAGAACCTCAAAAAACAAATACTTTTAGCCTCAAATCCTGGTTTTTAAATAATCGTTGGAGAATTGCCCTGCTGGCTTTTCTAGTTGTTATTACTTATATTAACTCCCTCAACAACGATTTTCTTTCCGATGATATCAACGGTATCGTTAATAATAAGAACATAGGTGACATTAACCAGGTCCTTTCCAGCCCTCTTTCTCTGGTTTATCCTTTTATCCGTTATCTGGTGGTCAATATTTTTGGCAAGGTTCCGGCCGCATTCAGAGGCACTAATATTCTGGCCCATTTGGGCGCAACTATCACCTTGTATCTACTTATCTCCTTACTCCACCTGCCCCAAATAGGTTTTTTGGCTGCGGCTCTTTTTGCGGTCCACCCACTGCTTTGCGAATCTGTTGTCTGGATCTCTGCCGGATACAATCCTTACTCAGCGGTTTTAATTCTGATTTCCTTTTCCAGTTTTATTATTGCTCTCGAAAAAAAAGCGCCAAAACTATACTTACTCTCGGTCTTCCTGTACTTTTTGGGGTTGGAAACGTCCGAGAAAGTGATCGCTTTTCCGATCGCTCTATTTTTCTATTTGGTTTCCTGGAACAAAATAAAAAGGCACTGGGAAAAACTGATCCCCTTTTTTGTTCTAAGTATTGTTTGGGGTTTTTACCTGTTCGGCGCTTTTAGCAACAGGACCGCTTCTTTGCAAAGAGATTTCTATCAGGAACTGCCCCAGATCAGAACCCCAAGCCAGTTTATCGGCAGTACCCTCCGGCAATCGATTATCGCCATCAGCTCTTATTTAGGCCTAATCGTCTGGCCCAAGGGGCTGACCCTTTACCACTCTGAAATGAATTTCAGCCAAACAGAATTTATTTTAATGGCGGCGGTGTTTTTTCTCTATTTAGCCGCCTCTGTTTATTTCTTCCGACGTAATAAAAAAATATTTTTTTGGCTGGTTTTCTTCCCCGTTATCCTTTCGCCAACCTTAACACCATTCGGCATTTCCTGGATTGTCGCCGAAAGATACGCTTATCTTGCTTCGATAGGAATTTTTGTCCTGATTGCCACTATTTTCGATCAATTAGAACAAATCAAAAGCATTAAAAATATCCCCACCATTATTTTCATTCTTTTAACCGGGGCTTTGATGGTCAGAACAATTTCCAGAAACGTCGACTGGAAAAATCAAGACAATCTCTGGCTGGCGGCGGCAAAAACATCCCCTTCCAGCGCCCAAAACCATAACAACTTAGGCGACTATTATGCCAGACACAATCAGCTTGATCAGGCGATCGAAGAGTTTCAAACCGCAATAAAATTAAAATGGGGCTACGCCGACGCTTTCCATAACTTGGCCAATATTTACCTTAGAAAAAATGAAGTGGACAAAGCGACAGAAAACTATCAAAAAGCAATTGAAATCAATCCCCGCCTTTGGCAATCATATCAAAACTTAGCTTCGATTTTTTTCGAGCAAAAAAAATACCAGACTGCTGAGGAATACCTGCTGAAAGGGATTGAGGTTAATCCGAACAATCCAACCTTAAAAATAAACTTGGCGACAATTTTTCTGTCCGAAGGGAAAAACGATAGGGCAAAAGATGAATTAGAAAAAGTGTTGCTATTAGATCCAACTAATCAAAGGGCGCAGACGTTGTTGGAAAATGTCAATTAAACACGACGATCGTCGTGTTTAATTGTATAAAATAAGAATTAAAAACGGTTTTACTGTTTGAGTTTATCGAGAACCGAGTCAGACTCGGTCGAGAACTACTTACACCCCGGGGGGGTCAAGGCCTACCCCTGGGGTGACAGAGACAAAAGGTTCTACCGTTCGAGAACTGTCTTTTTGATAAATTCTTCTCGACACCACCGGGATCATCACCCCCGGGGTGTCTGAAGATTTCACCCCGGGGGTGAACTCCGCGCCTCAAGTCTTTCGATCCGGGATCGTGATTTTAACGAAGGAAAACTTGCCTATCCCAAGGGGGATTCTTCCCCGTTCGACAAAGCCTCAGGGTCAGAATGACGGGGGGAAAGATGCGCTGGTGAGTAAACGAAAAAGGCGGTAATGAAATCAGACAACTTCGCGGCCATACCTACTCTTAAAATCTTTCTTAAACAAGCCTCTTAAGAACATCAAGCCGTAAAAAAGATGGCTTAATAAAATGGTTGGCATTACTAAGATAGAAATACGCCAATCTTTACTCATTAGCCCAACCCAAATGCCGGTAAACAAAAGAAGAGAAAGATAGACCAACCAGGAAGCTAAATAAAAAATTGAAACCGTTTTGGCCAAAAAAAACAAGTTTAAAAGGCTTAAAACCAGATAAGCCAAGGGCCCTGAAACAACACCCAAAAAAAAGATTAAAGGATAAAAATAGCCAACCCTCTTTGATGTTTCCGGCAGGATCTTGGCAAAATAGCCGCGGTGAAAGCCGTACCGCCCGATTTGCTTCAAATGGTCTTTGAAAATTTTCCGGCGGTGATGGTAAACCAAAACCGAAGGGTGATAGATAATTCTTTTACCTAATTTATAGACTAAATCATGACAAAGCTTGGTATCCTCCCCAGGCCAAAAACCGGTATCAAAACCGCCGACTTTTAGAAAATCAGTTTTTCTGACCATTAGGTTAAAGCTGGGAAAATCATCAACCTCTCTTTTTTTGCCGGGCCGGCAGCGGTAAGTGCCTGCCCCGCCGGCGCCCAAAAAAGAGGCCCACATCCAACCGGAAACTTTTGATAAAAGCGGATCGTTTGGAGGAGTTATCCCCGGACCGCAAACAGCGGCTATTCGTTTCTTTTTAAAATAGGAACGGGCGTTTTTAAGCCAATCTTTATCGGGGTAAGCGTCGTCATCTAAAAAAACAACCACCTTTCCCCTACTCTTTTTTACCCCAAAATCTCTTTTTTGCGCCGGGCCGGTTTCAGGCCAGGAAGGAAAAACTTTGGCAAAACCGGGAAGAGGAGCTACCTCTTTCGCCCGATCCGGAACCAAAATTAATTCAAAATCCGGGTCAGTTTGCTTTTTTAGAGCAGGGATTACCTCCTCTAAAAGGTTTTGGTTAATTTCCTTAACCGGAATAACTATTGAAAAAAATGGTTTTTTCATCGCTAAATAGACCGCTCTTCAGTAAAAGACAACAAGAAACGCGCTTCGCTCCGTTCAGCTTATATGAACACTGTTTTGCCAGATTCCT
>JAHJSD010000025.1 GCA_018830585.1 Patescibacteria group bacterium | reverse complement strand
TTTATCGATGAGAGGATCAACCGTTTAAATTATCGTACATTACTGAAAAAAGATAAGAGAGGTGTGATCAACTATCTTCGTAAAATCACCGGTTACAAACATACTCAATTGTTTCATCTCATAAAAAGAACCGGAAAAGGAAAGTTGACCAAGGCTCTTTATCGAAAAACAAACCCTTACCGGATCTACACTTCTTACGACATTAAACTCTTGGAGAAAACAGACGAACTCCATTTAAGATTGTCAGGTATGGCAACCAAGGAAATCCTGAGAAGGGAATATCAGGTGTTTGGTCGTCAGGAGTTTCAAACGATTACCAGAATTTCCCATTCCCACATTGACAATCTTAGAGACTCGCCGATTTACAAAAACTCCTGGATCAATCATACTAAAGCCAGACTGATACCAATAGGAATTACCATGCCTCCTGATAATCTTGGCAAACCAGGTTCAATTCGGGTTGATGCCGTACACCAAAACGAGATCTATCATCTCAACTTCGTTGACAAGATTACCCAATGGGAAATAGCGGTCTGCATTCCTCAAATTTGTGAAGCCTGTATGATACGGCAGTCGAAGAGATGATTGGCCAATATCCTTTTACCATCTTTAACTTTCATTCCGACCGCGGAGGAAAAACGATAAATTATCAAGTTGCCTATTTACTCCAAAGACTTCTGATCAAACAAACCAAATCAAGAAGCGGTCATTGCAATGACAACGCTCTTGTGGAAACAAAGAATGGAAGTGTCATAAGAAAAAACATGGGTTGGCAGCATATCAATCAAAATCTTGCCGATCAGGTCAATGCTTATTACCGCAGCTTCTTCAATCCCTATTTTAATTACCACCGTCCATGCGGATTCCCGACAATCGCTGTTGATGAAAAAGGTAAAAGACACAAGGTTTACAAAACTTACCAGGTGCCCCATGAAGCTTTAAAGAAAATTCCAGACGCTCGCAAATACCTAAAATCCGGGGTAACGTTTGACCAACTTGATACAATAGCTTATCAGCATTCCGACAATGAGTTTGTCCAGCCCAGATTATGAGAAACGAAGAAAGAAAATTGTTTGAAATTATTATGAAAACGGATCACAAAGACTGCCTTCCGTGTCGTTTTTAATATCCTCATTTCAGGACCATTATTCGATTAGGTACGACTTTAGCTAACACCCAGAAATAACCGCTACCGGTAGTCCACACCATCTTAGGTTTCTACTTCAAGACCGAAGGGGACTATTTTCAAAAAGATCATCAATAGATAAAAACCTGACTGCTGTAGCCATTCTTCAAGCTTCTATTTTTCCATAATGCCATGCCAAAGTAGTAATTCAAATTTTCTCACTGGTCTCTAATACCAACCCAAAAATATATCTGGTTTTTTTTAAAGGAATAGTGGTAATATAAATTATGAAAAAAGCCGACCCGGTTAAAAAAGAATCTTCCAACGCTAAAAAGGGAGCCGGCCAAGAGGAGGACTCTTTAATCGTAATTGAGGAAAAAGCAGAGGAAGCAAAGACAGAGGCGGTAGAGAAGGAAACAGGCAAGGAGATTAAAACAGAAGGGGAAAGTAACCCGGAAGAACAAATTAAAGAACCGGTTGGAACGGAAGAGGAAAAGGGCAAAAACGAAGACACGGAGACCGAACCCGACCGGGCCCAACCAGTCTTCGAAGAGAATACAGAAATGAAAAAGCCTATTCATAGAAAGTTTTTTATCTTAGGATTAGTCACCGTTGCCGTCGCCGCAATAATCTTTTTTATTGCCTCAGCATTTATTTTAAAAAGTGATCAAGACACCGCCGCAGAGGAGTCTGCCGAAAAATCTCAGGACCAACCGGCCCCCACCAACACCCCCGCAGCAACAGCGACACCAACCCCAAGCCGGGAAAAAATCCAAATAGAAGTACTTAACGGCAGTGGTATTCCGGGTTTAGCCGGAAAAGCGAAAGAATTCTTAGAAAGTTTAGGCTACAAAGATATAAAAACAGGTAACGCCGATTCTTATGATTATCAAAAAACAGAAGTTTCAATCAAAAAGACAAAAGAAGAGTATTTAAAAATGATTCTTGAAGATTTGGGGAAGAATTATTCCGTCAGCAGTGACTCATCTACTCTCGAGAAAGACAGTCCTTTTGATATTGTGGTAATCCTGGGCAAGAAAGAGAGTTGAATAACTTCCAAAACAATCAAAGACCAATACCTTTGATTATCCAGGTTATCAAAATCAAGAAAAGCAAAAGCCAGACTTTAACCAAACCCTGATAAGCCCAAAAGAACGAGCCAGTAAAAAGCGATAAGACTGACCAAAAGTCAACCAGGAGATTAAAAACTTGCTTGGGCACGCCAAAACCAAAGTTAATTCTGGTCATTTTCCCACTATCACTCTTCCCCTTTCCCGCAAAGAAGATAGTCAAAAATAAAAGCAAGTTAACTCCGGCAATTAAAATCAAGAAAGCGTCCCTTGCTCTAGCAGAGGCAAAAAAATCTTGGGCATGGTAAAAGGTAAACCGAAGAACATCTTTAGCCGATTGACGATAGTAAAGACAGCGGCTTTTAAAAGACCAATCCGGCTCTAAATAAATTGTCGGATAGGTAAAGGTTGAAATACCCAATTCCATTTTTTGAGTAACCGGGAGATAACCAATCGCTTCTACGTTAATCGAGTACCGGCCGGAAGGCAGGGCCAAAGAAATTTCTCCCCGGTGGTCTGCATTAGTTATCAAAGGAAAAGCCTTTCCTAAAAAAGCATAATCCTTTAAATTTTCTTGATATCTTGAAATCGACAAAGAAGCATCTTCTATCGGCTTGCTGTTCTTGGCATTTAAAATTTTTAAAGGAGGAGAAAAGTAAACTTGGTAAGGAAATCCCGTGGAGAAAAAGCCTCCGTAAATGTCCTTGATTTCCAAAACCAAATCGCAAACGCATTCCTGTTTAGGGGCTAAAATCGTGCCGGAAAAAACTCCCGGCAACATTTCTATTAGCTCCACCCGTCCGGTTGGTATTGAGGGCCTGAGATTGTTAATGCCCAAAACCTTAGAATCAACCACCCGAGCAAAAATACTAAGAACTTCTCCCGGCTCCTCAAGCTCCAGAGTGACAGTCAAGGGCAACCCCTTAGTTACAATTACACTCTCAAAAGGCTCTCCTGTTAGCGGTATCCCTTCAAAAGAGAGTCTGCTGTTGCCCCTGTTAATTTCAACTACCCCCTCTTTTCTTGAGGTCTGCAGAGTAAAAATATCAGAAACTATTAAATCTCCCTTTTGGTTGCCAGCCTCAATCTGGAAATAATAACGAGTATCCGGTTTTAAATTATCTAACTCCAGCAAATGACTTTTCTTTCTGGCTAGTCCAACCACAGTTTCTGTTAATTGTTTTGAGGAAAGGCCGTAGCGGAAGATAAAACTAGTTTCTTGGTTAGTTTTAAACAGAATCTTGACCTTATTAGCAGATACTTCCGTCAATCTTAAGCTAACAAACCTTAAGGCTTCTAAGACAGGTGTCGGCGTCGGAGTATTGGTCGGCCCTGGGGTGTTTGTCGGTCCCGGAGTAGCAGTAGAAGTAGGACCTGCTGTTGGAGTAGGAGTAGCCGTGCTTACAACAGTAGTTGGCGTTGGGGTCGCTGTTGCTGTTGGGGTTGAACTGGGAGTCGGGGTATGTTGAACATAGTAGCCAATTTCTTCTTGATGAAGCAAATTGCCAAAAATAGACCCCTCAGCCTTAGTAGTAACACTAATTCTGTTTTCAGTAGTTAAATCATCTCTTACTGTTAAACTAAAACTGACTGAATGATATTCCGCTGACGGGGCCAAGCTATCAATATTCCAGGTAATCGTCCTGTTTTGCAAGTCAATTACCGGTACTGTGCCATCACTACTAGCGGTACCGGAGCCGACCAGGTATTCAAAAACGTCAATATAATTACCAGTGCCTTCAATTAATCCCTCATCCCAGCCGCCGACAATCTCAAAAAGCTGAGAACTGCCAAGATTAGAACGATATTGAATAGTAAAATCTACCTGATCTCCGTCATTAAGAGTAACCCCCTCTGTCTCGGAACCGGAAAAAGAAAAATCAATATCAGTCGGGGTAGCCGGAACGGTAGCAGTAACATCAATCTCTTCCGGTGTCTGAGCGTTGGAAAGCAAACCTGGTTTTATCCAAAAAAATAACCCAAACAATAAAACCGGAAACAGAACCAAAAAAAATCTTTCTTTGCTCACAATATTGCTCACAATATTAATAGTAGCAAACGATTATTAAAATCAAAACAGTCAAACCACCCCGCCTATTAATTTGCCTCTTGACAATGGTTTTCAGAATTGTTTACATGTTTTTATACAAGTATGTATTTGGTATCTAATAGGATCTAAAAAAATATCTTGATGAAAAAAGCAACTCTCCGCAAAGAAAGATTCGCTAAAAAGTTAGTGGTGATCGCGCTGGCAACAATTGCTGTAACTGTTTGGGCTCCAATTCCCGGGATAATAGAAAAAGTTTTTGCTGCTGATTTAACTGAGGCGGCGATGCGTTTAAACAGGATGGCCGCTTCAACCGCTGACGTGGATATCTTAGTAATTGCTAAACCCGCCACTACCGACACGGAAAACGATCTTTACGTTACTTTTGCCTCCGGGTTTAATGTTGACGCTGCCCCTGCCAATATTACCGCCAGCACCGCCAACATTAGCGGCACCACCTTTAACGGCGAGGCGTTAACTGCCTGGCCGGGAATAGGCACCAGCGCCGCCGCGTCAAGCAGTCAAAATGTTACTTTTAACAGCGGCGATTTAACCGTGGGCACTCTCTATGCCTTTACCATCACCGCCGGTATTGATAATCCTGCCGCGGCCCAAACGCACGTTAATACTATCTCTACCAGAACCAGTGGCGACGCGGTTATTGACACCAAACAAGTAGCGGTTGACGTTGTTTCCGGCAGTACCGACCAAGTTTCAGTTGGCGCCACGGTACCGCCAACCTTCAACTTTGCTTTGGATGTTAACGCGGTCAACTTTGGCTCATTGAGTTCAAGCTCCGTCAGTGTTGGCACCACGGTAAACGTCGATATTGATACCAATGCATCTAATGGCTGGAGTGCCTGGCTTAGCAGCGCCAACCAAGGTTTGGATTCAGCCAGTACTAGCCAAACTATCGATACCTCCGGGTCTATTGACGGTACTCCAACTAGTGTTACCGCCGGGGCAGATTACTATCATCTTGATGTTGAGGTGACTAATGGTACCGGCACCGGCACACCATCGATTGCCGCCGAGTATGACGGCCAGCATAGTGGTTCGTATAGTGGCGGTACTTTTGCCAGCACTTTAACTGAAATTGCCACCTCAAATGGGCCGGGAACTAACGACGCCGTGGCTCTTTTTGGTATCGCTGCCATGGTCTCAACTAAAGAGGCGGCCAGCGATTACGTTGACACTTGGACAGTAGTCGGAGCGGCCAACTTCTAGTACCCGCCTTTTCGTTCTATAAAAAACAAAATCCTTCATTTTTGTCAGCTATTAATTCGATTCTGAATCGTGACTTTTTCCGTCATTCTGATTCTGAGCAGTTCGACGCGCTTTCAGCCCCGAGTTTATCGAGGGGCTCACTGTTAAAACTTGTCGAAGGAGAAGAATCCCCGTCTCCTCGTCATTCTGAGCGGAGCGAAGAATCCCCATGGAATAAGCAATTTGCTTACCCAACGGGATCCTTCGTTGTAGGAACTTCCTCAGGATGACGGGCGGGGCGACCTTGTCATTCTACCCCCTCGTCATTCTGAGCGGAGCCCCGTACCAGACGGTACAGGGCGGAGCGAAGAATCCCCGTGGAATGGCAATTTGCTCTAATCCAAAAGCGACCTGCCTGCCAGCCCGCTTCGACCGCTCAGCAAGGCGAACAGGCAGGTCCCCATGGAATAAGCAATTTGCTTACACAACGGGATCCTTCGTCGTAAGAACTTCCTCAGGATGACGGGGTTGTTTCAAGACAGGTTCTTCGTCATCGTCTCCCTGGGGGGATCAGACACACAGGACCAACACCCCCGGGGTGAAAATCTCCTGCCTGCCGGCAGGCAGGTCAGACACCCCGGGGGGTTGGTCCCTGTGTGTTTATTGACATAACAGAATTCTTTCATATTTAAAAATCTGTTACAGAAATATGTAACATTTACAAGATGAAATAGCTAATTTCTAAAACTGATTCGATGTAAAAATTGTCTCTTCTTGTTAATCCATCCGCCATTAACTAAAATAAAAACGGTAATGAAAATTAAATTTTGGTCAATTAAAGTAGTGTTGCTGTTCGTTTTGGCTTCCTTGACTTTTCCTCTTGCCGCTCTCTCCCAAACAGAACCACAAAGTCGGGAGGATAGTAGTCTAGAAGAAGCGGTCGCCACGCCAACACCGATTGTGCCGGAAGAGGAGGCGACAACCGGAATTAATCTTACCGTATCGCCAAACTTCCTCAATTTAATCACCGATCCCGGCAAAGAAATTTCTTCCAGTATTAAAGTCAAAAACAACAACAACGTCAAAGAATATCTAGAGATAAGATTGTCAAGATTCGAAAGCTCGGCCAGCGGCGACAGGCCGGTTTTAGTAGACTTGGACCCGGATGATCCTTTCCCAGAATGGATTTCCTTTTCCCAAAAGCAATTCATCTTGGAACCAAACGAAACTAAAACAGTTAAGTTTGCCATCAACCCCCCGGAGGATGCCGCCTTAGGTTACTATTATGCCCTGATAATCGGCAGAATTAAAGAAACAGGACCGGAAGGGGGAAAAGCGGTAGTAGCTGGAGCTCCGGCAATCTCATTACTTTTAGAAGTTAAAAGTCCTCATGCTAAAAGAGAGCTTCAACTAGTTGACTTTAAGCCCGGACAAAATATTTATGAATACCTGCCGGCAGAATTTAAAATTAAAGTTAAGAACACCGGCAACATTCATGCCGTTCCCTATGGTGATATCTTCATCGACTGGGGCAACAAAACCGACATTGCCATTTTGTCAGCTAACCCAAGCAGAGGCAATATCCTGCCTCAAACGGAAAGGGTTTTTACCAGCTCTTGGGATGATGGTTTTTTAATCAGAGTGCCAAAAGAAGGTCTTAAAGACAAAAGAGGCAACCGGGTCTATGAGATTAAATGGGATTTTTCAAAGGCGGACCGTTTTCGAATCGGTAAATATACTGCCAACCTGCTGATGGTCTATGACGACGGCAAAAGAGACATTCCCATGGAAGCAACGACTTCTTTCTGGATCGTTCCATGGAAATTACTTTTAATTTTGATTACTGTCATCGTTCTTGCCGGTATCAGCCTTATTTTAATCGGCCTTCTGCTGCTGATTCTCTTGCTCAATCTAATCGGCGCTAAAAAGGCCAGCAAAAAAATCAGAAGAAAATTAAGAAGCGTTTTTATCAAAAGGGATCGATCATGATTCTGATTCTGTTTTTAGCTCTTTTGTTTTTAGTTTGCCCCTCTGATGTCAGAGCCCGGGAAACTCAGTTTTTAAAAATTTCTCCGGCGATAGTTAATTTAGTTTTAGAGGAGCCGGACCAAGAAGAAGTAGTCACCATCGAGCTAAACAATACCGGCGACCAAACTATTCGGGTAGAACTTTTTGCAATTGACTTTAAACAACAGGACTTGACTAATGTAATCGAGTTTCTCCCTCTTGGAGATGATAGTTACTCTTATTCTTTAGCCTCTTTTATTTCTTTGGAAACAAACCACTTAATCCTAACGGCAAAGGAAAAAAGAGAATTCAACGTTGCCGTTAAAAACAGGGAGGATCTTTCTCCGGGAGGACACTATGCCGCCATTGTTGCCAGACTGATTGACGAACAACAGCAGGAAGATGTCACCAGAGTTTCGCCGGCGATTTCTTGTTTAATTTTACTTAGAAAAACCGGCGGCGAAATTTTTAATCTACAGCTGAAAAAGCTAACTTGGCCTATTGGTTCAATTGTCTTTCGATACCCGGAATTGATTAAACTGCTGTTTCAGAACGAAGGCAACATTCACTTGATTCCTTATGGCAGTCTAACGATCAATGACTTTTTAGGCAGAACTATTTACGGCGCCTCGATTAATACCTCTTCAAGCCCAATTTTGCCCCAATCAAGAAAATACATTGAGGCAAATCTTAAAAAGATTGGTTTCAGTCTGCCTATTTCAATTAACTCAATCAGTATTAATGGACGCGACTCTCTTAACGAAATTAAATTTGACTACAAAAAAACCTTTGTTTATCTTAACCCTCTGTTTGCCATTGGCGTTATTGTTATTGGTTCAGTTTTAGCAATTAAGATTAAAAAGAGGGGACGGTAATGAAAAAAGCAAAGCCCCGCGGGGATAAACCCAAACGCCTGGTGGGGACAGACCTGTTTAAACCGGAAACCAATTTATCTAGGGAGGGAAGTCATGGTTTTCTTAGTTCACGGATCATCCGTTTGATCATCGTTCTCTTCTTAATTGCCTTAGCTGTTTTTCTAATTAAAAATTTATTTTTTAAAACCAAGACCGAGATTAAACAAGGGAAAGAGATTTCTCAAAGAGGAGAAGACTTTTTAAAAAACAGGCAAGAGAACCAAGATGAGGTTTGGAGCTTTGTCGACTTTGAAAGTAATCTGGGTACTAAAAAGGTTCTTGGTGTCCAAACAATTAACGCCAAAGGCTGTTTTTCTTTTGAGGTTCCTTTTGAAGTAACTAACTTCAGAGGAGATGAAGAAAACTGCAATTATTACTTTGCTATCCAAAATCCCAAAGGAGAACTCCGTCTTTATAGAAAAAAGGTTACCGCAGAAAGACTTGAAGACGAACCCGGAGTAAAACTTCGTTTAGATAAACCAGATACTTACCAAAAAGAGGAAGAGCCGGTAAACGGAGTTAGTTTTTTGACTTTTAGAAGCAGTGATCCTGGCCAGTACCAAAAAATTGCTTTTTACCTTTCAAATGAGAATCTTTTTGTCCTTAGTTTAATCGTTTATACTACAGATAACATTGATAATAAGTTTACTCAAGCTCTTGGGGCCATTTCTTTTGAGATAGACTAGTACCGTTACAAGTTAATTCCTGTGTAGATAAGCTCTACTTTTTGCTCTGTTGTGCGTATCTTACCGACTTAAAAACTAACTTGCAACGGTACTAGAAAATCTGATTGATATAATTACGAGTTTCGCGCTTGCGCGCTATTAACTGTCATTGCGAGGGAGCGCCAGCGACCGCGGCAATCTCGGTTCATTTGCCGCCAGATTGCCACGCTCTCCCGATCGAATCGGGATCGCTCGCGATGACAGAAAGTGCGAAACTTATGATAATTAAACCAGAAAATGAAAAAACTATTTAAAAAGGTAAAAAACTATTTAAGAATTCCTCTGTTTTTTGTCCTGATTGCTTTTCCCGCTTCAACTAATTACAAACTAAAAAGTTTTACTGTCAGCGGAGGAGGGGAGATTGGCAGTACTTCTCCCAACTATTTGATGGAGGGAGTCGTTGGCGAACTCGCCGGGACAGGACAAACTTCAAGCAACTATCAAAGCGATAGCGGCCTGATCTTTGTCCAACAAGCAAATGTGCCGCCGGCGCCAACTTTTACCAACGGCGGCAGTTGGTACAACAGGCTCAATATTATCATTGATACCGGCAGTAACCCAACCGATGCCACTTTCGCTATTGCCATTACCGATGATAACTGGACTACTACCGAATGGGTGCAAAATGATAACACTGTGGGCAGTAACTTAGGAATCGAGGACTTTCAAACCTACACCAACTGGGGAGGGGCCGCCGGAGAAAACATTATCGGTCTTGATGCCAATACTATTTACAAAGTTAAAGTCAAAGCCCGGCAAGGTCTTTACACTGAAAGCCCCTTAGGACCAGAGGCTTCTGCCAGCACTTCTCAGCTTTCTCTTTCCTTTGATATCGATGTTGCCGGCACTGATACGGAAACCGGTGCTCCCTATGTAGTTGACTTTGGCAGTTTAACCTCCGGCTCGGTTAACACCGCCGCCAATAAAGTTTGGATTGACTTGGCCACCAACGCTGAAATGGGCGGCCTGGTCTTTGTTTACGATGCCAACAGCGGACTTAAGAGCACTATCGTCAACTACACTATTAGTTCTGCTACCGCTGATCTTTCCGGAGCGCCGGAAGGTTTTGGGCTCAGAGGAGATACTGCTTCCGAAAGCAGCGGCGGTCCAATGGCAATCAGTTCTCCTTATAACGGCGCTGGTGATAACGTTGGCCTGGTTGACACCATTGTTAGAGAGATTTTTTCATCTTCTCAAAATCCTGTTACCGGCGGAAGAGCTTCATTCTTATTAAAAGCCAAACCCTCTGATATCGCTCCCGCGGCCACTGATTACCTTGATACACTAACGCTAATTGCCGCCGCCAGCTTTTAAACGATCCTTCCGTCATCCTGAGGAATTCTTATGACGAAGGATCCCCCTTTTATCGGAGGTGAATCTTTCAACTGGTTTCAAAACTCTTTACGTCATTGCGAGGAGTGTTAACGACGCGGCAATCTATCTTTAAAAACAAGATCGCC